>JAKITS010000001.1:900000-984181 GCA_021648085.1 Candidatus Magasanikbacteria bacterium | reverse complement strand
GAAGATATTCACACTCAACCAAATGGTGATTTGGCTGGGGGTGTGAGGGTTGATTATAAATGGAAACTTTTTGTTGGTGATAGGATTATTGATAGGATTGGTGGGAAGGAGTTTGATGGTGTATATAATATTCACACTCAACCAAATGGTGATTTGGCTGGGATTGTGGAGATTGATAGTGAATGGAAACCATTCATTTTTGATGGTAAGGATTATGTTTTTTATGATAAAATTAATAAAAAGGATTAAATAAACAAAAAAATACACCTATTTTTGGGTGATTTTTTTTGTTTATACTCAGAAGAGGACTCGGTCACAAATAATCTCCCTAACGGAAAATTTTCGCAACTCCTCTCCTCACGAAACTGAAGCATTTCAGTTTCTTTCTGAGCACAAAAATAATACATCTATTAAAATGTATTATTTTTGTGCTCAGAAGAGGACTCGAACCTCCACGGGCTTGCGCCCACAGGCCCCTCAAGCCTGCGTGTCTACCAGTTTCACCACCTGAGCAAAAATTTATTTATTTTGTTTTAGAACTTTCTATTCTTACCAACTATCATTTTTATTTTACTTTTTGCCAACCTTATTGTAATTCTTGTTTCTTTTGAAGATTTACCATCCACCTCCATTATAAAAGGCTTGTGGGAAGACACAGACATCTCCTCAAAAGGAAAAATACTCGGATCTTCATATTTATCACCAAACATCTTTTTTTTCTTTGCTGGGCGCAAAAATGCCTCCAACTTTCCATCTTGCGGATGAACAACTATATCTCCTTTTCTTTTTCTCTTCCACACAAAAGGTTGTAAATTACACACTACCAACTCCATCTTTCCGTTGTTAGATGAAACAGTAAACTTTTCATCGTATTCAATTTTTATATCACTTGCTGGAATATGCAATTGAGAAATAAAATATCTGTTGTTTACCCACCCAATGTCTAATTTTATCTTTCTTCTTTTAGACAAAACAGTACAAGACAACTCTCCAACAGGAATTCCTAAAACATCTGCTACAGTATTATTTTTCCCAACAGGCAAAAATCCAAATAAAATATCTGTTGCAGCAGATCTAGACAAAACCTTTGCAACAGTATTGTCATCACCAACAATTACAACGGTTTTTGCACCGCGCCTTATTTCATCTTGAATCAAAACTTCGGAATTTGTAAAAGGTTGGAGTCGAATTATCTTACCCGCAACACCAAAGTCTGTCAACCTAGTTTCAATTGCTTTCAGTATTGAGTCATATTTCTTCTGCCTCAAAAAATTGTCATATAAATAGACATACATAATATAAACAATAGTTCTGTCTTAAAATAATTATTCCTCTGAATCTTCTTTTTTTGATTTTGCGCGAGAACGCGTAGAAGTTTTTTTCGCACTATTTTTTTCAACAGACTCAAGTCCAGGCATCATAATTTTACCTTTTACCAAAGCACCAGCATGCACAACCAAAATATTACATTTTATATCCCCTGTAATTCTAGCGGTTTGAGTAAGTTCTAGTCTATTTTCTATCTTTGCATTTCCAATTATTTCTCCAGAAACTATTGAATCCCCTGCTTTTATGTCTGCTGAAACTTTTGCACCCTCTTCTATTGTAAGTAGTTTATCGGTAGAAACTCTCCCAGCAACACTTCCTTTTATTAAGATATTCCCGGCTGAATTAAAATCACCCTCCACATGAACAGAAGGCCCAACGACTGTTTCCACTTCGTCTTCTTGGTATTTTTCTTTATTTGTAGTAGTAATATCTTCTGAAGGTTTTTGAAACATATTTTTATGGGTTAAATTTATAGGATAAACTTATCTTATTATAATAGATATTTTATAACAAACTAAAAATAAAAACAATGACACAATGAACACAAAATGTTTACATCTCTTCCACGGTTTCAATAGATAAAATTTCAAGTGCATTTTTTAGTACATTTTTTACAGCGGTAGAAAGTAAAATTCTACCAACTTTAAGCTTTTCTGTTTCTGCTTCCACTATTCTATGTTTTGCATAAAAATCATTAAAAACTGAGGTCAACTCAAAACAATACCTAGTAATTACAGAAGGGTTGTAATCTTCCAAAGCTTTTTTGCAGATATCTTCATATTGAGAAAGTTTCAATAATACTACTTTTTCTTCATTTTCTTTTAGTTCACTTTTTTTATTTTGATAGTTTATGTTTTCTACTTTTCGCAAAATACTATTGATACGCGCAACTGTGTACAAAACATAAAGTCCGGTATAACCGGAAATTCCAGCTGATTCTTCAATATTAAAAACTACATTTTTTGATGCTTCATGTTTTTGCATACTAAATTTAATTCCAGCAAGTGTAAGTTTTTTTACATTTTCATTTATTTTTTCTTCACTCCAATCTATGTGTCTTTGTTTTGTTTCGTTTAACAAATATTCAAAAACCTGTTCATACACATCTTTGTACAAAATCACATTTCCTTTTCTAGAAGACATCTTTCCACTTGGCAAATTTACAAGTCCATACCCAATATGAGTCATTTTAAAATCAAAATTACTCAATTCTAGAATTTTGAAAAGTTGTTTGAAGTAAAAATTTTGTTCAACTCCTGTAATATTTATACTCTCGTCTATGTCTGGATATTTTTCTTTTTTTAATTCTGCCAAAGCCAAATCACTGGTCATATAAACCCCAGCTCCGTTGGATTTTCTAAGCAGTGCGATGTCCAATCCATATTTTTCCAAATCTGCAATAATTGCACCACCTTCTCCAGATTTTGCAAGACCTTTTTCAATTAGTTCGTCAACTTTCTTTTGTCCATTTTCTTTTATATCGCTTTCAAAAAAAGTTTGTTCGTGGTTTACTCCCAATTCTTTGTGAATTTGGTTAAAACCTTCCATACTCCACTCTCTTGTTTTTTGAAAAAGTTCATAAATATCACCAAATTTTGCTTCCAATTTTCTTTGAATTTCTGCGACATCTTCTTTTTTTGCAGGGTCGTCTCCTATTTCTTTTGTTGCTTCTGCATACACTTTTCCAAGCCATTCTTGTTTATTTTCTGTTGGCTCTTTACCATTATACAAAAACTGAATTCCCCACAAACATTTTGCCACATGTGCACCAAAATCATTTATATAATTTATAGGCGTCACATTGTAACCAGATTTTTTGTACAAATTTACAAGAACATTTCCTATACAAACATTGCGCAAATGTCCAACATGAAACTCTTTATGAGTGTTTTGCGACGGGTATTCAATCAAAACTTTTTTACCTTTACCCAAATTATTTGAACCATATTTTTCATTATTTTCTATTTTTTCTAATATTTTTACAGCCAAAACATTAGTGCTCAAAAATAAATTTACATAAGGTCCTTTGCTTTCTACATTTTCAATCAATTCTAGATTTCCAGATTTTATTTTTTGTGACAAATCATCTGCTATTTCCACAGGATTTTTCTGTTGTTCTTTTGCCAAATCAAAACAAGAGATCGCCAAATCACCCATCTGCTTATTTGGTGGAAATTCTAATTTTACTTCAAAAGATAGTAAATCTTTTAGTTGTTTTTTCAATTCGTCTAACATTTATATAATTTTTACAAAAAATCTTTTTCCTTTTTGAATTATGTCACCTATTTTTACCTCATATTTAAAATCATCTATTTTTTCCTCGTTTACTCTCACACCACCCTGCTCTATAGCTCGGCGGGCATCTGAAGAGCTTTTTACAAATCCAGCTTCCAATAATACTACGATGATATTATTTTCTGTAGGTTTCAGTTCTGGAATTTGCTCTGGTGTCTGTTTTTTTGCAAATGTATTTATAAAATACTCTTTTGCATTTCCTGCCTCACTATCTCCATAATACATCTTTACTATGGTTTCTGCCAATTGCATTTTGAAATCACGAGGATTTTCTCCATTTTTCATTTGTTGTTTTATGGTTTCAATTTCACTCATTGGCAGATAAGTACAACCTTCAAAACACTGCGCAATTGCTTCGTCTGGTAGTGCCATCACTTTTCCAAATATTTCGTTTGGTTCTTCGTTCAATCCAATTCCAGTTCCCAAACTTTTACTCATCAACTTTTCTCCTGTCACAGGATTTTCTAGTAAAGTTCCTGTCACAACAATTTTTTCTTTATTTTTATACTGTCTCAGCAAAGTTCTACCAGCAAGCATATTAAAAGTTTGGTCTGTTCCACCAATTTCCACATCTACTTCCAATTCTACGCTATCGTAACCTTGCATAAGTGGGTAGAAAAATTCATGGACATAAAGTGGCTTACTATCTTCAATTCTCTTTTCAAAACTATCACGCTCAAGCATTTGCTGTACTGTAAAATGAGATGCTAACTCCACAACATCTTTGAAAGACATCTTCTCCAACCATTCAGAATTAAATTTAAACTCAATAGGATTTTCTGTGTTTTCAAAATCTAAAATTTTTCCAATTTGCTCTTTGAAAGTTTTTGAATTTTCCAAAACTTGCTCTTTTGTAAGCTGAACTCTTGCAGAAGTTTTGTCTGTTGGATCTCCTACCATTGCAGTAAAATCCCCAACCAAAACTATAATCTTATGCCCCAATTCATGCAATCTCTTTAGCATTATATAATTTGTGGAATGTCCCAAATGAACATAGTCTGCAGTCGCATCTATTCCAGTATAAATTCGTAGTTGCTTTCCAGATTTCAAAAGATCCTCAAACTTTTCTTTTGTTGGATAAATTGTATCCACAGATCTGGTCAAAATCTCTTCAATTTTTTGTGCATCAGTATTTATTTCCATATTTTTATATTTGTTTAAGCTGTGGGGAATATAACCGAATACTTATTTGGTCTAAATTTCTAAATTTCGATATTTTTTACCTAAAATTTTTTCACCAATATTACCACATTTCTTCAAAAATTTTAGAAAAAAAATCCTCAAAATTATAAAAATTTATAGTTAAAGAAGTAGTCGCTCATAATCCCTTTTTAATTTATCTAATTTTTCTTTTGCCTCTTCCAATCTTTTTCTTTCTTCCTCTACCAATTCTACAGGAGCATTTTGCACAAAATTCTTGTTTGTTAATTTTCCTTCCAAAACCTTTACAAACGGCGCTACAAAATCTATTTCTTTTTGGATTCTTTCTTTTTGCTCTTCTAGGTTTATATCTATCTCTAAATAAATTGTATAATTTCTAGTCGCAAACTTAATCAAATTTTTATTGTTTGGAGCTTCATCTACAAAATTCAACTCAGATATGTTTGCTAATTTTTTAATTATCTCACTATTTTGAGTAAACAATTCTTTATATTTCTCACTTAAAATAAATGCATCGATTTTTTCTTTTGGTTTTACTTTGTTATTATTTCTTTTTACACGAATTTCTGTAATAAAATTTTGCAAAAAGAAAAACTTATCATATTCAGAAATATATTTTTGCTCATCTCCTGTAGATTCCGGATATTTTTCTACCATTAATACTTCATTTTCACCATAAACTTCTTGCCAAATCGCTTCTGTGACGAATGGCATAAATGGATGCCAAAGTTTAAGAATTGTATTCAAAATATAATTTAAAATTTCAGGTTTATTTCCTTCAACTTTTGCAATTTCCAAATACCAATCTGCCAATTCTCCCCAAGTAAAGTCTCGCAATCTTTCTCCAACTTTAGAAAACATATTATTCTCTAAGCTAACCACTGATAAATGTATTAAATTATCCAATTTATAATAAATAAATTTATCCGCCAAAGTTTTTGGCTCAGGTCGCTCAATATCTTTTTGTGGATTTTCTATATTCATCAAAATAAACCTAGAAATATTCCAAAGTTTATTTGTAAAATTCCTAAATCCTGCAACTTTTTCCTCGGACAATTTCATATCATTTCCAGGAGTTCCACCAATAAGCAAAGAAAGTCGTGTGGCGTCTGTGCCATACTTTTCTATCATATCTAGTGGGTTTATGATATTTCCTATAGATTTACTCATTTTTCTTCCTTTTTCATCTCTTACCATTCCGTGCAAGTACACAGTTTTGAAAGGAACTTCGCCCAAAGTATAAGTCGTCATTAGAATCATTCTTGCAACCCAAAAGAATAGAATATCATACCCTGTCTCCAAAACAGAAGTTGGGTGAAATTCCATATCTTTTAGATCATCTGGCCAGCCAAGTGTTGAAAATGTCCAAATTCCAGAACTAAACCATGTGTCCAGTGTGTCTGGATCTTGCTCCCAACCATCATCCTCTGGAGCTTCTACTCCAGAATAAACCTCGTAGCCTTTGTACCAAACAGGAATCCTATGCCCATACCAAATCTGGCGACTAATACACCAGTCGCGCAAATTGTCTATCCAATGAAAATAAGTTTTTTCAAATCTGTTTGGTAAAATTTCAATTTCTTTATTTTGAACAACTTTTTGCATCAATTCTCTTAGTGTCACTTCACTCCCACTTTCCACACCTTTTAAGTTTGATTTTGGAAGTACAAATTTTTTATTCACATTTACAAACCACTGTGTTTTTGGTAATGCTTCTACAACATCTTTAAACCTGTCAGAAGTTCCAACATTTTGTGTTATATCTTCTGTTTTAACAAGAAGACCTTCACTTTCTAAATATTCTACAAATTTTTCTCGTGCTTTCAAAACTGTAAGTCCTTTATATTTTCCAGAGTTTTCATTCATTTTTCCATCTTCACCAATTACTTGAATAAGTTCAATTGGTTCATTTTTTGCTTTTTGCCTTTCGTACATTTCGAAGTCAACTTTGCTATGAGCAGGCGTCACACCAACAGCCCCAGTTCCAAATTCTGGATTTACCTCTTCGTCTGCAATTATTTTTATTTCTAAGGGTTTAAAAGCTCCCACATCTATACTAAAAGTTTGCCCAACAAATTCTTTATATCTTTTGTCTTCTGGGTTTACCGCAACTGCAGTATCACCCAATTTTGTTTCTGGGCGTGTTGTTGCAATTTCAATTGGAAAATCTTTGGAATATTTAAAAGTGTAGAGTTTTGTAGGACGCTCCAAATGCACAAGTTCGTCGTCGCTACAAGTAGATTGCCCAGCAACAGACCAGTTGATAACTCTATGACCGCGGTAAATAAGACCGTCGTCAAACATTTTTTTGAAAACTGTGTTTACTGCTTTATGTCTTTTTTCGTCCAGCGTAAAAGCCTCGCGACCCCAATCCAAACTTGCTCCTATTTTTTTTGTTTGATGGACTATTGTGTCGTGAGATTCTTGTGCAAATTTTCTTACTTCATCCAAAAATTTTTCTCTTCCTAAAGTTTCTTTTGGTTTTTGCATTCCAGCGTCTATCAACATTTTTTCTACTTTTGTCTCTGTTGCAACTGCAGCATGATCAGTCCCAGGAAGCCACAAAGTCTTATCTCCTTTCATTCTGTGATAACGAACCATCACATCTTCAATAGCGAGCATCATAGCGTGCCCCATATGAAGTGTTCCTGTCACATTTGGCGGAGGCAATACTATTGAAAAAGGTTTTGCATCTTTTTTTGTAACACCTTTTTTAACGCATTCGTCTGGACTAAAAAATCCAGAGTCTTCCCAACTTTTGTAAATTTTATCCTCAAACTTTTTTGGCTCGTATGCCTTATCTAATTCCTTCATAACAATTTTTGTATTCAGTAAAGATGTATTTTCAAGTTTAATCTCATTTCTCCTTGTAGTTTAAAAGAAATTCACTAAAAAATCAACTAATAAGTGTTCTAAATGTTCTATCGCTACACTTGTTCCGGTTGTTAAAGTTGTAAAAAGGGAAAATAATGATTATTTAACTTTACAAAATACGTAAAAAATGGTAATTTAATATTGGTTCATTTTACCAGTACCACAAGGAGAAAATTATGCTCGGTCTGACTTTTACAAAAAATCATTTTTCAAAAAATTCTAAAGGTGAAGAAATTCAAGTTTGTGAATTTGAAATTCGTAGGTTTGATGGACACAAAAGATATAGATTTACTATGATAAATAGAATAACTTTTTTATTGGAAAAATATATAATAGAAATAATACATTGAAAGAAATTGTAGAATGTCAAGACCGTGTTATATTTTCTCAAGCTATCGAATCTATCCTTCCAAGAAATCCAGATACTGGAGATTTACTTACGACAGGATATGAATTTGTAATTGCACGAACTTTTTGGCTTGATGGAAGAAAACACAAACAAGAAGAAATAAATATAGAAAAAGCACAAAAAGAAAGAGAAAAGAAAGAAGCAAGAGAAAAAAGAATTTTCTAAAACTCACAAAATCGTACTATTTGCAGTACGGTTTTTTATTTATTAAAAATACTTGGCATATTTATTTACTATTTTTTGTTTTTCTGCTTGACATTATGCTCACAAATTGATAATATTATCTACTATACATATCACCAATATGGTATTAACATTAGTAGAACAAATTAACCAAGTACTGGAGAATAAAAAGAATGTACTTGTATGCTTCCCAAAAAATGGAAATCACGACGCTATCGCAAGTTCGATTGCGCTTTCTTTGTTTTTCAAAAAATTAGGTAAAAATGTAGATGTTATATCAGAAAGTTTTAAAAATCCTGAACAGCTAAATTTTCTTCCAGAAACAAAAAAAATAACTTCAAAATTTGAAGATTTGCGTAGATGTATTATAAAAGTAGATCTAACAAAAAATGGTCTAAAAGAAGTAAACTATAGTGTAGCTGGTGATAAGTTGAGCATTTCTATCACTCCAAAAAATGGAGCATTTTTGCCAGACCAAATAAAAATGCGTTCAACTGAATTTAAATACGATTTAATTGTAACGGTTGGAGTAGTAGAATTGGAATCTTTAGGAAAAATTTATAGAAACAATACAAAATTATTTTTCGATACACCGATTTTAAATGTAGGATTTAGTACAGAAAATGAACATTTTGGTCATATCAATTTTGTAAACATTACATCTACTTCTATCTCTGAAACTGTATATCTACTTATCAACAAGTTGGCTTCAGAACATTTGGATAGTGATATTGCAAATGCGCTACTTACTGGAATGATTGTAAATACAAAAAGTTTTCAATCTCCAAAAATTCGTCCGCGTACCTTGATGATTGCAAGCCAACTCATAAAACTTGGAGCAAATAGGCAAGAAGTTGTACAAAATTTATACAAAAATAAAAAACTTTCTACATTAAAATTATGGGGAGATGTTTTGACAAATTTACAAAATAATATTGAGTCAAAGTTTGTGTGGTCCACCATTACTAGTGATAATTTTGTAAGAACTGGAACAAATGTGAAAGATTTAAATGATATTTTTGATGATTTAATCCTAACTTCACCTGATGCAAAAATAGTACTACTTTTGCACGAACATCCAAAACAAAATAATTCAATATATGGAATTTTGAAAACTGTAAAACCATTTAATGCTATAAAAATTTCTAGAGAGTTTAGACCAACAGGAAATTCTACAGAAGTTCGTTTTGTTTTGACCAACGAAACACTAAAAAATGCAGAAAACAAAATTACACAAAAAATATTAGAAAATCTTTAATGTTTTTCTATATAATTTTATTTTTAAAATATTGTGAATCAAAAACGAGATCCATTCGACTGCATTCCGCTTCGCTACATTTCGCTCAGGATAACGTGATTATTTTACGTCATCTTGAGCAGAACGAAGTGGAGTCGAAGGTATACTTGTGCAGTATAATTAGAATATAAACAATTAAATTAAAACGTTAGTCCATCTTTTACTTTTGTTCTTTGTTAATTGATAGTTGTTAATTATTTCAATTAAAAAACTCCCTATTGAAAATAGGGAGTTTTGTTTTTTGAAGAACTTTTGTTTTTTCATTAAAAGCGTGCTCCTCCAGTTAGGAAGCATGCAGAATAATCTGCAGTTGCTCTACAACCGCTTACAATCACAGCATGGCTTATCGTACCTACCATTAGAATTTGGAAACCTAAACCATCTTCCAAATTCACAACTGGATCTGGAATTTCTATGTCTAAACCAAGCCCAACTTCATGGTTTTTGATTCGCAATCCAGCCTGCCAATTGAAATAAAAACCAAATCCAAAATCTAAACCAAGCTTACAATAATCCTTTACACTATCAAAATTATTCCAACGGATTGGTAGCCAATTTGCAGAACCTTGAATATTAAATTCGCGGTAAGAAATTGACGCCGTATCCTTTGGAAGATCTTTTGTATCTGTTAACTCTGTTGGCGGATACAAATATCCAATCATAAAAAAATAATTATCTTCCAAGTCATCGATAATAATAAACGAAGCCGTCAAATTTGTAGTGGTTTTACTCCACTGTTTACCACTCACAAAAATATAATCCGTAGTATCTTTTGTGGCTTTTTTATATTCCACTGTTAATTCTTTCAATTCTTGTTTTATTTCTTTTACTTCTTGCAAGACTTGTTCCAAAGTATCTTTTTCCAAATCTTGAAAATCTATATCATCTGGCACAGCAATAGAAGGTCTAAACCCCTCTGCAAAAGTAAAACTAGAACCAAACAATAAAAATACTGATATTGCCAAAAAAATCTTTACCCCTTTTCTCATGATTTATACCTTTTGGTTTGTGTGTTTAGTCATTATAATGTTTCAAAGGCATTGCAATTCCTCCTTGTTTTGGAAGTTTTGCACGCTCTTTGTCTGCTTCTTCTCTTATGCTTTTAGCAATACATCTATAATCATTATTCTTTGTCAAAGTTGGTAAAATACTGTCTTGAATATATCCAGAATCAGATTTACTATCTGCAAATCTCCTCCTAGCTCTTCTGTAAGCTTCTTCACTATTTACAAAAAATAAAACAGCTTCCAAAACCAACAAAAGTGGTGCTTGAATACAATCTAAAGAAGTTTTTTCAAAAGTAAACTCACTTCCTTTGCCATTTTTAATAGTTAAACTAGTTTTAACAGCTACTCCAAAGCCAAACTCATACAATTTATCATTTTTTGGATTTCGAGAAATACTATTTTGCCTACCTATTGACTCCTGTTTAAAACTAAGAGTTGTAACAGTTTTTAAAGTTTGAAAATCTGCAAATAAAGCAGAACGCAAACCTAAAAAGAAAGCATGAAGTGTGCCAACTCCCTGTTTCTCATTGATTTCTACAGTTCTATTTCCTAATTTTAAAGAACAAACAATAGTAAGTTCACCATTTTTATCCTCTGGAGTACTAAAAGGTATTCTAGAAGGAGTCTCTACATAATCACCCCTCAAAACCTCTTTCATAACTTGATAGGATTTTGCAAAATGATTATCACCTTGAATATACTCTGGCATTTTCCCCTCCTGTTGTGATTGTGAACACTGTCTATTTTTTAAACATAGTTATATTATGCACACAAAATTATATCATCGTCAAGGTAATAGTGACTGGCCTGTCATCTCCGGTGGTTGCTCTATTTCTAAAATCTTCAAAACTGTTGGTGCTACATCTGCAAGCATGCCAACTGAAGTCATAAGACTCAAATCTCCTTCTGGCGGATCTCCTGCTGGACCAGCCTGTCCTTTATAATTATTACCAATAATTATAAATGGTACAGGATTTGTACTATGTTCTTTTACTTTATCGCCAGTCTGCAAATTTACCACCTCTTCAGCGTTTCCATGGTCGGCTGTAATGAGCATTACGCCGTCTTTTGCAAGTACATACTCTGCTATTTGCCCAAGCCCTTTATCTACTATTTCTACTGCAAGTTTTGTAGCTCCTAAGTCCCCCGTATGGCTTACCATGTCCGCATTGGCAAAATTCATAAATATTACATCGTATTTATCTGACTCAATTGCTTTTATAACTTTTTTTGTGATTTCTGGAGCAGACATTTCTGGAGCTTTGTCATACGAAGCTACTTTTGGCGACGGTACTATTTCTCTATCTTCATTTTCAAATGGATCCTCAACAGTTCCATTCAAGAAAAAAGTAATATGCGCATATTTTTCTGTTTCTGCTATATGAAATTGTTTCAAACCAGCTCTGCTCACAACTTCTGCCAAGCAATTTCTTACAATATCTGGTGGAAAAGCAACATCAACAGGAAGTTCTTTTTCATATTCAGTCATGGTCGTAAAAGATAAACCTTTTATATATTCTCTTTCAAATTTATCAAATCCAGGCAAGACAAAAGATTGAGTAAGCTGCCGTGCTCTATCTGGTCTAAAATTAAAGAATATTACACCATCTTCACTTTTTATTGTGGTTTCTGGTTTTCCCTCTTTTCCAATTACAGTTGGTGGAAATTCTTCATCAAAAATTTCTTTATCATAAAACTCCTGAATTGTTTTTAAAGGGTCTGTTGTATAATTTTCAGCGACACCTTCTACCATTGCTCTATATGCTTTTTCTACTCTATCCCATCTACTGTCCCTATCCAATGCAAAATATCTTCCAGACAAAGACGCAATTTTTCCAACACCAATTTCTTTCATTTTTGTTTGAAGTTCTTGTACAAATTGAATTCCAGCATTATACAACGCATCGCGACCATCCATAATTACATGCACAAAAACTTTTTTGATTTTTTGTTTTTTTGCAAACTCCAAGAGAGCATAACAATGTTTGTCTGCTGCATGCACATTTCCAGGACTTACCAAACCTATCAAATGAAGTGATGACTTATTATTTTTTACCTGCTCAGCAACTTTTAAAAAAGCTTCATTTTCAAAAAAATCACCCTCTTCAATACTCTTGTTTATTCTTGGAAAAGTTTGGTAATAAACTCTTCCAGCCCCAATATTCAAATGCCCAACTTCTGAATTTCCCATTTCCCCATAAGAAAGACCGACCTCTGAACTAGATGCCGAAATAGTCATCACTGGGTACTCTTTTATAAATTTGTCAAAACTTGGTGTTTTTCCTTGTGTAATTGCGTTTCCTTTGTGATCTGGGGCAACACCCCAACCATCTAATACAGCCAACACAACTGGCTTTGGTCTATCTGCCATAAAATTATATTTAAATTAAAGATTTACCGGTCATCTCCTTTGGTTTTTTAATATCCATTATTTTTAATAGCGTTGGTGCAACATCGGCAAGTTTTCCTCCTGTTTTCAATTCTATATCTTTTACTTTTTTCTTAATAAAAATACAAGGGACAGGGTTTGTTGTGTGTTCTGTTCTAACTCCTTTTGTTTTTTTGTAAATCATTTCTTCAGCATTACCATGATCTGCAATAATTAACACCTGCCCATTCTTTTTTAAAACACCTTTTACTAGTCGTTTTATCTGTTTATCCAGAAATCCTAATGCTTTTTTTGCAGATTTAAAATTTCCAGTATGTGCAACAATATCCGCATTTGGATAATTTACACAAATAAAATTATATTTATCTTTTTTAATATAATCCAAAATAATACTAGTTAAATTTTTACAATGCATCTGTGGCTTTTCTGAATAAGAATAGTGACAGCCCGATCTTATCATTTCCCTATCTTCACCATTTACCGCACCAGCATAACCTCCATTTATAAAATATGTAATATGTGCATATTTCTCTGTTTCTGATATATAAAGTTGTTTATATTCCTCTCCAATTGCTTTTGCTAGCGGCATTTTTATATCTGGACTAGGAAACGCAGTTAAAACACCTTCTAAATCTGGCCCAAAATCTGTCATCGCGACAAAGCGAATATTTTTTGGTTTATTTTTCCTCTTAAATGCACCTTTATTGTGCTTTATGAAATCCTTTTGTACAAAAGCTTTTGTAAGCTGTCTTGCTCTATCACTTCTTGCATTATAAAAATATACCACATCGTTATCTTTTATTTTTGATATTGGTTTTCTTTTTTTATTTATTAAAACTGTTGGATGAATAAATTCATCTGTTTCCCCTCTTTTGTATGCTTTATTTATGGCTTCCTCTGCACTTACTGCTGTATATTTAGCTTCTCCAGAAACTATCAAATTGTAAGTTTTTTCTGTTCTTTCCCAGACCTTATTTCTATCCATAGAATAAAAACGACCACTTATACTGGCTATTTTTTCTCCATTTTTTAAATATTTTTTTAATTTCTTTAAATACTTTATTGCAGAATTAGGAGGTGCATCTCTACCATCTGTAAATAAGTGTAATGAGATTTTTTTATACTCTTCTCTTCTAAAAAAATTTAAAAGCTCGTATAAATGATCTGGGCAAGCGTGTGCAGAATGTCCATTGGTTAAAAGTCCAAAAATATGCACAGTAGAATTATATTTTTTTGCGTGAAAAAGTGCCTGCTTGAAAGCTAAATTTTTGAAAAAAGTACCATCTTTTATTGCTTTTGATATTATCATTAAATCCTGCTCAACAATTCTTCCTGCGCCTATATTAAAGTGTCCTGCTTCGGAATTTCCTTTTTGACCAGAACGCAAACCAACACTTACACCAGATGCTTTCAATTCTGTACTTGGATATTTTTTTATATACTTAAAAATATTTGGAGCAGTTTTTGGTGTAATAGCATTTCCAATATTCTTAAACCCAGTCAAACCAAACCCATCCAAAATAACCAAAACCGTAAGTTTTTTATCTTTAATTTTTGACATAATTATTTTAATTCACTTTCAATCTTCATCAATCTGTTGTATTTTCCCACACGCTCCGAACGAGAAAGAGAACCTGTTTTTATAAAATCCGCGTTTACTGCCACAGACAAATCTGCAATAAAAGTATCGCAAGTTTCTCCAGATCTGTGAGAAACTGAAACTTTGTACTTATTTTTCTTTGCCAGATAAATTGCATCTATCGTTTGACTAAGTGTTCCTATTTGATTTAATTTAATTAAAATTGCATTTCCAACTTTTCTA
This sequence comes from Candidatus Magasanikbacteria bacterium, assembly GCA_021648085.1. Lineage (NCBI taxonomy): Bacteria > Candidatus Magasanikiibacteriota > Candidatus Magasanikiibacteriota bacterium. Next base: position 969,415 of record JAKITS010000001.1, on the reverse strand, counting down.
TCTATTCCTTTTTTCAATCTTTTTACATTTGTCACAAAAAGATCGTCTCCAATAATAGCAACTTTTTTTCCAACTTCACGAGTAAAACTTGCCCAATTTTCCCAATCATCTTCTGCAAAAGGATCTTCCAAAGAAATAAAAGGATATTTTTTAATCCAACCTGATAAAATTTTCATCATTTCTTCTGCTTTTATCCCTATTTTTGAGCTGTTAAAAAAATATTTTCTATCTTTATAAAATTCTGAAGCTGCAATGTCTGAAGCAAGCATTACATCTTTCCCAGCAATATATCCAGCTTTTTTAATAGCTTTCATTAATAATTTTAACGCCTCCTCATTAAAAGTTAAGTTTGGTGCAAAACCACCCTCATCTCCAACGGCAGTATTTAATTTTTTCTCTTTCAATAATACTTTTAAAGTCTGAAATATTTCTGATCCGACCATTACTTTTTCTGCAAAACTTCCTTTTACAGGCACAAGCATAAACTCCTGCACAGAAAGTTTATTGTCTGCATGCCTCCCCCCATTCAACACATTCATAGTAGGTATCGGCATTACCCAAGTTTTTTCTTGAAGTTTAAAAGCACTACGAATATATTTATAAAGTGGAACTTTTTTGGAATTTGCACAAGCTCTAGCAGAAGCCAAAGAAACCGCCAAAATAGCATTTGCACCAAGTTTACTTTTGTTTTCTGTTCCATCCAATTCTATCATTAATCTATCCAATTCTCTTTGTTTACTAGCGTCCTCACCTTTCAAGAGTTTGTTGATTTTTTTATTTACATTTTCAACAGCTTTCAAAACCCCTTTTCCACCATATCTTTTTCCACCATCTCGAAGCTCCACAGCTTCATGAATTCCAGTAGAGGCACCACTCGGAACACAGGCAATACCAATAGAACCATCGACCAATAAAACCTCTGTCTCGATAGTTGGGTTTCCTCGTGAATCTAATATCTCCCTTGCTTTTACAGATTTTATATTAGTTTTTTTACTCATAATTATCTTATTTCAAACAAAACATTTATATTCATAACCACATCTGAAGTTCCAGTTTCAATATTTGGCTCAGAGGCATCCCCACCAAAACCTGACTCAAGTTTAGCATAATAAGGAACAATTCCACTTTGTTCGTACTCATTATATGAGACTACGCCAACAACCTCCAGACCTAGTGTTTTTGCAATTATTTTAGCTTTTTCAAGAGCATTTTTTAAAGCATCTTGTCGTGCTTCATTTTTATAAACCTCTGTGTCATCAATTGAAAAACTAACTCCACCAACCCTGTTCAACCCAAGCTCTCCAACCAAAGCCAGAACTTTTCCTGAATTATCTACATTTCTAACCTTTACAACCACATCTTGGTTTACAGTATAACCCGTCAATTCTCTATCCCCTTCTTTGTAGTTATACATTGGATAAACAGAATAGTCCTGTGTTTTTACATCTCTTCTTTCAATTCCCAACTCATCTAACTGAATAAATAACCTATTCATTATTAAGGTGTTTTTTTCTTGTGCCTCTACAACTGTTTCACTTTCTGAAACAATACCCATTGTAATTGTTGCTATGTCTGGTGTTACAACAGCTTTTCCTGATGCTGAGATATTTATTGTTCTTTCAGCACGATCTGCCTGCCCAATATAATGATATTTTTGGGTATTATTTCTAATCATTGTGCCAACCAACACAATAAGATACAACAGTAAAATAGCAAGAAAAACTCCAATTATTTTTTTAGTTAAACTTTTTGAGTGAGACTCACACTTATTCATTTTCATTTTTTCCAAAATTTTCGGTCCATTTTTTAAGACAGGCATATTTTTATAATTAATTTTATATGTATATTATAAACCTATTTTCCAACTCCAACAAATAAAACTATTGAAGTGCTTTCAAACCTGGTAAACTTTTTCCAGACAGATATTCCAACATTGCGCCACCGCCCATAGAAATAAAATCAATTTCTTTTTCAAAACTTAATTTTTTTATACTTTCTATAGTTTCTCCACCACCAACAATACTAAAAGCTCCTTTTTTTGAGTTTTTTACAATTATTTTTACCAATTTATCTGTACCTTCATTATAAGGTTTTTGTTCAAAATAACCCATAGCACCATTCCACAAAATTATTTTTACATTTTGCATTTTATTTGCAAATATTTTTATTGTTTCTGGTCCTATATCAAATATTCCTTCAGATTCCAAACAAATATTATGTGGATTTTCTTCTATTTTTACCACTCTAAAATCTGTTCCATCTTTTTTTCCAACAACAACATCAACAGGTAAAATTATTGTTTTTTCTTCAAGTAGACTCATTATTTTTTCATTTTCAAAACCTACTTCCAAAGAATTTCCAACCCCAAAACCTTTTTTCTTTAAAAAACTATTTGCAATCGCACCACCAACCAAAAACAAATCTGCCAAATTGGACAAACCTTCTATCAAATGTAATTTTGTTTCAACTTTTGCACCACCCAAAACTACCACAAATGGTTTTTCTGGATTTTCTAAAACTTTATTTAAATTTTTCAATTCTTTTTCAATCAAAAATCCAGCATAACTTGGAATAAATTCTGCAATTCCAACTACAGAAGCATCTGCTCTATGAGTAACAGAAAAAGCATCCAAAACAAAAACATCCGCCAAACTTGCCAAATCTTTTGCCAAAGTTCCTTTATTATCTTTTTCGTCTGGTGAAAATCTTATATTTTCTAGCATTACCACTTCCCCGTTTTGCATTTCGTCAATTCCTGTTTTTACCTCTTCTCCAAAATAATCTAAAAATTTCTTTATTTTTTTTCCAAATAAACCTGAAAATTCCTCAGCAACACCATCTAAACGCAAATTTTCATCGATTTTTCCTTCTGGTCGCCCCAAATGACTAATTATTATCACTTTTGCACCGTTTTCACTTAAATATTTTATAGTTGGTAAAGACGCTAAAATCCTAGAATTATCCACAATTTTCTTATTTTTAATAGGTAAATTGAAATCTACACGAACCAAAACCCTCTTTCCATCAATACTCTCTACTTCTTTTATAAAACGCATAAAATTCTTAAAAACTAATTACTTTAAGTAAATATACCACAATACCTTGACAAAATGTAAATACTGATGTATACTTATCTATTAGTGCTCATTACAATTTCCTTAACAATTGGAGAATAAACATGGAAGGAGTAATTTCCTCAGATAGTAATAAGGGGGAGTTTTATTTTAAACGAATAAAATTATTTTTAGATAGATTAGAGTTTGAAACTCAAAAAGATATCGAAAGAAAAAGAAACTCATTGGGGTATTTAGTTGATGAAATTAGTGGAAACACTTTAGATGATTATGAGGCATATGTTGTGTGTGGAAAATTCATCACAGATAAAAACATTGCGAATCTAATCAAAAAAATACACCCAGAACTGTTTATAGAGACAGTTCCACAAATAAACAATAGGCTTATTCAAAAAGAAAAAGCCTTTGAAGAAAAGAGTTTGTACCAACACTTTAAAGAATTAAGTGAAAAATATAATTTTACGATTTCTTTAACTTACAAACTCAAACCAAATGAAAAAGTTTTCATTGAAAATATAATAATTTTAGGAAAAGTTGAGAGAAGAATAAAGACGATTTTTTCAGCTTTTATAGATCAAATAAGAGAGAGTTGCATAGTTCCTGGGTCAAGATCAAAAAATATGCCCGAGGGAATTATAACTAACTCAAAATTTAAAAAAGAACTAAAGCTTGCCAAACATCACTTATGGCTTATTTGGCAACTTTTTCCAAGGAAAGAAAAATGAAAAAAATAAACAAAAACGGCGATTTAAAATCGCCGTTTATTTTTTTGTCTTAAAAAAGTTTTTATATCTTTTTTCCAACTCGCTCAACCATTTCTACAAGTCTGTTTGCATAACCCCACTCATTGTCATACCAAGCCAAAACTTTTACCAAATTTCCACCCACAACTTTTGTAAATTCCAAATCTACAATTGCTGAATATGGATTTCCAATGTAATCACTAGAAACTAATGGTTCATTTGATACTGCTAAAACATCTTTTAAATAGCCTTTTGAAGCATCGATAAATGCTTCATTTATTTCTTCTACCGTTGTGTCCTTTTTCAAAACTGCCACAAAATCTGTAAGTGACACAGAAAGAGTTGGGACACGGATTGAAATTCCATCAAATTTACCCTCCAACTCTGGAATTACTTTTGTAGTTGCAATAGCTGCTCCAGTTGTAGTTGGAACAATATTCATAGCCGCAGCCCTAGCTCTACGCAAATCTTTGTGTGGTGCGTCTTGCAAACGCTGATCTGAAGTATAAGAGTGAACCGTTGTCAAAAATGCTTTTTCTACTCCAAAAATATCATTTAGTACACGAATTACAGGCGCAGCACAGTTTGTAGTACAAGAGGCATTATTAATTATTTCTTTTCCATCATATTCTTCGTCGTTTACTCCACGCAAATATGTTGAAACCTCTTCACTTTTTGCAGGCGCAGAAATAACTACTCTTTTTGCTCCAGCTTTTATATGTCTTCCAGCTTCTTCGCCAGTTCTAAAAACTCCTGTTGATTCTACTACCACATCTATTTCCATTTTTCCCCAAGGTAATTTTTCTGGTTCTTTCTCTGCAAAAACTCTCACCTTTTTTCCATCTACAATCAAATTTTCCTCGTCAAAGCCTACCTCACCTACAAATTCTGGATAAGCTGTGTCGTACTTAAAAAGATGAGCCAAAGTTTTTGGATCTGTTAGGTCATTTATTGCAACCACTTCCATCTCAGAATTCTTAAGAGCCACTTTAAATGTGTGTCGGCCAATTCTACCAAAGCCGTTTATTGCTACTTTTATCATAAAAATATATACAAAAAATAATTACTCTTAGTTTATCACAATAGTATTAAAGCACAAGAAAAAAGGAAATAAATTATATAAAAATAATTATTTTTTATATTTTATAAATAAAAAAGAGACTTTCAAAAGTCTCTTTTTTAAATTCTTTATTTTTATTTTTCCATCTGTTCTGCAACTTCTGCTACAAAATCACAGCTTTTCTTTTCCATTCCTTCACCAACTTCATATCTAGCAAAACGACGCAAACTAATCTTTTCACCTATTTCAGCTGTTGCTGTGGTCAAAAGTTCTGCAATTGTTTTGTCTTCATCTTTTACATAAGATTGATCCATCAAACAAATTTCTGAATAAAATTTATTCAATTTTCCTTCCAAAATTTTCTCTATAATTTCATCTGGTTTTCCTTCTGTTCGTAGCTGTTCTCTATAAATATCTCTTTCTTTTGTTACAACCTCTACTGGAACTTCTTCGCGGTTCAAATAAATTGGAGAAGCTGCAACGATATGCATGGCAATATCTTTTGCCAATTCAACAAATTTATCATTTTTTGCCACAAAGTCAGTTTCACAGTTTAATTCTACCAAAGTAGCAATTTTATTTTGGCCATGAATGTAGCTTACAACCACACCTTCTGCAGCAATTTTTCCTGCGCGCTTTGCAGCTTTTGCTCCACCTAATTTACGCAAAATATCCACTGCTGAGTCATAATTTCCACCAGCCTCTTCCAAAGCCTTTTTACAATCCAAAATTCCTGCACCAGTTTGCTCACGAAGTCTTGAAATATCACTTGTGTTTATTGACATAGTTTTTATTTTATTTTAAGAAGTAATTATTATACAGCTTTCACAGGTTGAGCCTGTGCTTTTTGATTTTTTTCATACTCCACCTTTCCTTCTTTTACAGCATTTGCTACCAAAACTGACATCATTTTAATTGAGTTCATAGCATCATCATTTCCTGGAATAACATAATCAACCTTTATTGGGTTTGCATTTGTATCACAGACACCCACAACTTTTACTCCAAGACGGTTTGCTTCTACTATTGCGGTTTTTTCTTGTTGAACTGTAGGAGTAAATAATACATCTGGTATTTTTTCTAAAGTAGAGATACCAGAAATATATTCTTCCATTTTATCCAATTCTCTTTGTTTTTCTAAGGCTTCTTTTTTTGTATATCTTTCCCACTCACCAGTTGCTTTTTCTTCTTTATAAGTTAAATATTTCTTAATCAGTTTTTGAATTTCAGTAAAGTTTGTAAGCATTCCACCAATCCAACGATCTACCAAATAAGGTGTTCCACAGCTAATAGCAGCTTCTTTTACAATTTCTTTTGCATGTGGTTTTGTAGTTGTGAAAAGAATAACTTTTCCTTCTGAAGTCATCTGTTTTACAATTTCTAAAACTTTTTTAAGTTCTTCTTGTGTTTTTTCTAAATTAATAACATGAACACCATTTCTGTCTGTAAAAATGAATTGGTCCATTTTTGGATGCCAGCGTGATTTTTGGTGTCCAAAATGAACTCCAGCCTTTAACATTTCTTCTATACTCGGTATTTTCATAATTTCCTTTTAACTTCCTTCCTGTGTACCTTTTGAAAATGTTTTCAAAAAGAGGAAAAATACAGAAAGTGATAAATATGTTTACCAACTAATTGTTGACTCGGTAATGGCAATATTGTATTACATTTTAGTGTTTTTGTCAATAGAAATCTGTTATTCAATCAATAAAAACTAAAACTCACTATAATGTTGTTTTATTTTTTGCTATAATATAAGAAATAAATACATAACTAGATATATGAGTGGTTTTGTAGAACTATCAAAAGACAATTATATTCCAAAAAAACCTTGGTACAAAAAGACGCTAGGTATTTTATTTTTAATTTTTTCTTTTACTATTACAGCTTTAACACTTGCTTTCTTAATACTTTTAGGGTATTATTTATGGAATGTTAAGTTTGGCGACCCGACAGAGCTTACAGAAAAATTCAACAACCACTTTAGCTTTAGTACGGATATTCCTTTGGAAGCCCGTCCAGAAATTGAAGAAGATGTTAGTCAATTTATAAGAAGCTTCAACCCAACGCTTAATAATACAAACGCTCCTATCACAATTATCGCATTTATAGATTTTGAATGCCCGTTTAGTCAGGAATCTTATCCTATACTTAAACAGGTAGTCTCAAAATACGACTCAGCCATAAATGTAGTATTTAAACACTTTCCACTTACAAGTATTCATCCAAATGCAGTTCAAGCTGGGCTTGCTTCCACTTGCGCGCAAGATCAGGGAATGTTTTGGGAATATTATGATCTGCTTTTTATAAATAAAAAGTTGGATTATGAATCTTTGGTAAAAAATGCAGAAGATTTAAATTTAAATATTTCAATTTTTCAAAACTGCCTAACAAAACAGGTGCACCGTGCAAATATAGAACAAGACTTAAAAGATGGTGTTAGTTTAGGTGTAAGAGGAACTCCAACCTATATTGTAAACCAAACAAAACTAGAAGGCACTACAAACTTGTCTAGTTGGGATTCTATAATAGTAAGTGAACTACAAAAATAATATGAAAAAAATCATTATTGCTTTAAGTATTTTATTTTTATTTGCACCAATTTTTGCAAACGCACAAGTGGATAGTAAATGCTTTACAAAAGAACAGTGCGTACAACTACGAACACAATATAAATCACAAACCCCAAACGAAGGTTTTTTTGAAAAACCAGATCCAAAAAATGGTTGCGGAAAAGTACCGGTTGGCTCTATAACTGGAACACCGGGAGAGGTTATGGGATTTTGTCTGCCAGCATCCGAAACAAAGACTCAAGTCAAATTTGGTGGAAGACAAAATTTTGCAAATATAGGTGATTTCTTGAAATATATCTATAAATATGGTGTAATGGTGGCTGGAATCTTGGCAACACTTATGGTAATCGTTGCAGGATTTCAATGGGTTGCGTCTGGAGGAAATGCAGCTACAATTGGTTCAGCCAAAAAACGCATATTTGGAGCAATAATAGGATTAGTTTTGGCAGTTGGTTCTTTTACACTTTTGGAAACTATAAATCCTGCACTTGTAGAATTGCGTTTACCAAATGTCTGGATGATAAATAGGATTGCTTTGGGTGCAAACTATTGTAGTTTAATTAAAACCCCAGTTGCTTTAGCACTTCCAAAAAGTCAAAAACAACAACTTTTACTTTTAAAAAGTCAATCTACAAGTGCCTTAACGCCAGAAGCAAAAGTACTTGCAGAACAAAGAATTACTAAAGAAGAACAACGCATAAATCAACTAAAAATAGATGGATTAAATAAAATCCAAACTAATGGATATAATGTTGATCCACAAAAAACAGAATGTGGTAGCGATTATTTTGTACAAGGAGCAGGAAGTTCAACTTGTGTTGGTGCTATATGTAGTGAGAGGAATAAAGCGTGTGTTCCGTTTGATACAAATATAAATAATTTCATACAAACAGGAATACACAGAGTTCATGAAAAAATTCCTGAAAGTGCTTGTTGGGATGGAGTTTTAATAATGCATTATAAAGTGGAACAATCACTTTGGGAGTTGGCAAAAAGATCCACTCTTGAAGATGTTGTAACTTTGGAGCAATCCGACAATGGAGATGATAGATGGTTGGAAGATCCATCAAACCTTAGTGGGGATGAGGACTATCAAATGACTGTGAGAATTTACCCTGTTTGTGAAGGAGAAGTTACAGGAGATAATTATAAAGAAGTTACACCAGAATTTGAAACTCTCAACTCATCAAATTCCTTTTACGAATATGTTTTGAAGTTTAAAGAAAGTATGTTTGTACAGGCTGCAGTACAATGTCCGTCTGGTAGTAAAGCATACGGATTCATGATAATGAATCAAATTAATATAAATTTAACACCAAAAGATGCTTATATTTTTGTAGTAAAATCAGGTGACAGAACTGCATCTGCACATCTTTGGTGTGAAAAACCAGGAAGTTGGCAAAATAATGTTATACCAATAGAAAGTGTAATAGGAAATTCTCAAAAAAGTTTATTTTTAGAATTAACAATAACAGAAAGTTTAATTTCGCAAACATATAGTATACTTGATGATTCTGTGAGAGACGTACCTGGTGACACCTGTAACTAAAACAAAAAGTCAGAAAAAACAGATTATGAAGAAAATAAACAAAATAAAAATTAAGAACGCAAGAGTACACAATTTAAAAGATGTGTCGGTAGAAATACCAAAGAACAAATTAACAGTCATCACAGGACTTTCTGGATCAGGAAAGTCTTCTTTGGCTTTTGATACTATATATGCCGAAGGACAAAGACGCTATGCAGAAAGCTTGAATTCTTATGCGCGTCAATTTATGGATGTAAATGACAAGCCAGATGTGGATGAAATTTTGGGACTTTCCCCTACTATTGCAATTGATCAAAAAAATAGCAGCACAAACCCACGCTCAACAGTGGGAACTATAACAGAAATTTACGATCATTTACGATTACTTTTTTCAAAAATAGGAATTCAGTATTGTCCCGAAACAAACCATTGCGTAAAACAATATAGCTCCGGAGAAATTGCAGAACAAGTACGAAAGATAGCGCGTTCTGGCGATGAAATTATAATTTTAGCTCCAATAATTGCACAAAAAACAATAAAAGCAAAACAGCTTTTGCCAAACTTAGAAAAATCAGGTTTCAACTCACTTCGCGTAAATGGTGTTCAAATGAGTCTTTTAAGTTTAAAGAGATATAAATTTGAACCAAAAAAGCTTTATGATGTAGAGATAGTAATTGAAACAATTAGCGATATTAAAAAACAAAAGGTAGTAGAAGCTGTAGAAAAAGCATTAGATCTTTCAAATGGATCTTTGATAGCATTGAACCTAGAAACAGGAGACGAAAATTTATATACAACATTCCCATTCTGTCCAGAATCTGGAAAAACCTTTGAGTCTGTTGAGCCAAGAAGTTTTAGTTTCAACAGCCCGCACGGAGCATGTAACCGCTGTACAGGACTTGGATATACTTTAAATGTTGATTCATCCCTAATAATTCCAAACCCTCGCCTAACTTTGGCAGAGGGTGCTATTCAACCTTGGACCAGAATTGTAGGAAATCAAACTTATTACCAAAAATTGTTGAAAGTTGTTTCTGAAAAACAAAAATTCAACATAAACAAACCAGTAAAGGACCTTTCAAAAAAAGTAATGGACTTGGTTTTATATGGCACAGATGGACAAACTTATCAACTGGACAGCAAAGTTGTTCGATTTGAAGGAGTTATTCCAAACCTAACCCAACGACACGCAGAAACAGACTCAGAATATGTTCGTAAAGAAATTGAACATTATATGAGAGAAAGTGTCTGTCCTATTTGTGAAGGAAGAAGACTAAAGCAAGATTCACTCGCTGTACGAATTGGAGACTATTCCATTAGTGATATTGTAGAAATGGGTATTGGGGATGCTGTAACATTTTTCAAAAAACTGGTGGATCCAAAAAAATATGACGGCATTCCAACTTTTACAAAAAATGAAAAATTAATTGCAAATCCTTTACTAAAAGAATCTACAAAAAAATTAGAAAATCTTCAAAAAGTTGGGTTATCCTATTTAACTTTAGACAGATCTTTTGCCACACTTTCAGGTGGTGAATCACAAAGAATTAGACTTTCTAGTCAACTTTCAACTGGATTAAATGAGGTTATCTATGTCTTGGACGAGCCCTCAATTGGACTTCACTCAAAAGACAATGACAAACTAATAGACACTTTAAAAGCATTACGCGATAGTGGAAATACTGTAATTGTTGTTGAGCACGACCGCGCCATAATGGAAGCTGCGGATTATTTAATAGACATTGGACCTGGGGCTGGAATTTATGGTGGGAAAATAATGGCAAAAGGAACACCAGAAGAAGTTAGTAAAACAGATTCACTGACTGGTCAATATATGGCAAACCGCGAAGAAATCCCTATTCCAAAAAAACAAAACAAAGGAAATGGAAAAAGTATTTCTATTCAAGGTGCGACAGCATTCAATCTAAAAAATATTGACGTTGAAATTCCACTTGGAAAATTTGTATGTGTGACCGGTGTTTCTGGATCTGGAAAATCCACTCTTATTTCTGGAATTTTATCCAAAGCTTTGCATAAACATTTTTATAGAGCAAAAGCAGAACCCGCAGCTCACAAAAAAATCACAGGATTCAACCATATTGACAAAGTTATCACAATAAACCAAAGTCCAATTGGTCGAACTCCTCGTAGTAATCCTGCAACCTATACTGGAGTTTTCACAGCTATTCGCGATCTGTTTACAAGCGTACCAGAGGCCAAAATGCGTGGCTACGATGCTGGAATGTTTAGTTTCAATGTAAAAGGTGGTGGAAGGTGTGAAGCTTGTTCTGGTGAAGGTTACAAAAGAATTCCAATGCAATTCTTAAACGATGTGTTTATAGAATGCCCTGAATGCGAAGGAAGAAGATACAACAAAGAAGCTTTGGAAATTCACTACAAAAGAAAAAATATTGCAGATGTTTTGGCAATGACAGTTGAAGAAGCATATTTATTCTTTAGAGAAATTTCAAACATTGCAGACAAATTACAAGTACTACGAAATGTTGGGCTTGGTTATCTGCATTTAGGACAGCCTGCAACCACACTTTCTGGTGGTGAGGCACAAAGAATTAAACTGGCAACAGAATTATCAAGAAGAGCAACAGGAAAAACTTTGTATATTTTGGATGAACCTACAACAGGACTTCACTTCGAAGATATCAAAAGACTACTTCATGTGTTGAACGAATTGGTAAAAAAAGGAAATACAGTTCTAACAATAGAGCATAATCTAGATGTTGTAAAAAGTTCTGACTGGGTAATAGATATGGGACCAGAAGGTGGAAAAGCTGGAGGACAGGTTGTAGCTGTTGGCACACCAAAAGAAATCTCAAAAGTGAAAGAAAGTTGGACAGGACAATACTTGAAAGCAGAGGTTTTCAATAGATAAAAAATCTAACAAAATAAAAAACTGACGCAATTTACGTCAGTTTTTTATTTTTAATTTTCTTATGTTTTTACTTCAGTTTCCATCTTTACTTCTTCTTTTGGAGCTTCTACTTTTTCTTCAACCTTTTTTGCAACTTTCTTTGCTTTTTTTGGTTGATCTTTTCTGACCTCTTTCAATTTCTTTTTGTAATTTCTCAAGTAGTATGCTCTAGATTGATCAACTTTCATTGTTCTCACTAATTCAATTTTTTCTACTATTGGTGAATTTATTGGGAAAATCTTTTCTACTCCCACACCATTTGAAATTTTTCTAACTGTCACAGTTGCTCCAACCTCTCTTCCATGTTTTGTAGCTAATATGATTCCTTCAAAAACCTGGGTTCTTTCTTTTTCTTCACCTTTTGTGTTAGTTTCTCTAATTTTTTGGTAAACCTTTACGATCATTCCAGAACGCAATTTACTGCGAATATCTTCTGACATATTTTAAAATTATTTGTGAGCATTTGCCCACTTGCGGAGAGGTTAAGTTTTAATACCCAACATCACTAAAAATGTAATAATGGAACTAGTTTACACCAATTCATTGAAAATGTCAAGGAAAAGATTGACTTTCTAGCTTAAAAGTGGTAATATTTTATAAAGTTCATTTCAACATACAATCAAAAGAAAGGAGTTTGTAATGACAAATTTATCCAACCTACTTAAGCAATCTACAGAAGACCCAGAAAATATAGAACTCTTAAAAAAGCTTGCACTGGCGTTAAACAAAAAAATATCTTCTACTTCAAAAAACTATTTAATCTTCGATCTTGGAATTTCAGGATTAGCGAGAGTAAATATAAATAGAGACTTTGTACATATATTATTAAGAAGAGTAAAAAACCCTATCAACATTCTATGTTATGAGCTCATTGTTACTATCAATGATAGTCGCTATACATTGACTTTTGAAGGTCGTGCACATTATGAAAAAATTGAAAAACAAATAAAAGATTTCTACAGTTAAACACAAAAGACCCAAACGGGTCTTTTTTTATTTATAGAAATATTACCAAACATCATTTCATTTCCTCAAAAATTCCACTATTTTCTCTATCGTTTCTTCCAAATATCCTTCCTTATTTACAACCTTAAAATTATATTTTTCTGACTCAGCTATCTCATCTTTTGCTATTCCCAGTCTCTCTACTATTTCTTTGGCTGTGTGCCCACCTCTTTGCATAATTCTATTTCGCAAAACTTCCAAAGATTCCGGAAGTAAAAATATCGAAATATGATCTATACCCAATTTATCCAAATTATTTTTTCCATTTGTCTCTGTTGGTAAAAAAGAAAAAGCGTATTTTTGTTTTGATTCTTCCAATTTTGACTTTTCTGTACCATAATAATTTCCTGAATAAAAATTGTATTCAACAAATTCATTGTTCCCAATCTTCTCTTCAAATTTTTCTTTTGAAACAAAAAAATAATCAACTCCTTCCTGTTCACTCTCTCTTTTTGGTCGCGATGTCACTGTTATTACACGAGCGGAATTTGGAATTCTCTTTATCAACTCTTTTAAAATTGTAGTCTTTCCGCCGCCAGATGGCGCAGAGATTACAATTATTTTCCCCTTATTCTCCTCCATAAGATTATCTTAGTTTATTTAAAAAATTTTGTAATTTTTCTGGAAGTTCAGATTCAAAAACAACATATTTTCCACCAAAATCTTTAAATCCAAGTCTTGCTGAATGAAGAAAAAGTCTTTCCAATTTATCTTGTTTTTTGAATAAATTTTTATTGAAATATATATTGTCGCCAACAACAGGATGGTTGTATGCATACATATGAACACGGATTTGATGTGTTCTACCAGAATAAATTTTTATCTTCAAAAAACTAAACCTACCGAATCTTTTTTCTACCCAAAACTCTGTTTTTGCTTTTCTACCTTCTTGAATATCTCTTACAGTTCTCAAAGTTAACTTCTTCAAAGTTGGACGCGATACCATTCTACCATCTCTCCCTCTATCTATTTCAAAATCAATTATTTCTTGGTCTGTCTCTATAATTCCATAAACCAAAACCTTATAAATTTTTTCTACCTCTCTATTTTGAAATTGTTTTTTTAGATGTTCATACATTTTTTGATTTTTGGCAACTACCAAAAGCCCAGAAGCGTCTTTGTCCAAACGATGAACAATTCCAGGACGGAGTTTACCTTCTCCAACACCTTTTAATTCTGGATATTTTTCTAGTAAAATTCCAGCCATTGTCACCTTTTCCAAAGCTTCGGTTGGGTGTATCAAAAGTCCAGCTGGTTTTTCTACTACTAAATAATCCGACTCTTCTTTTATAATTGTTACATCGAAGTTTTCCTCTTTTTTAATTTGTACCTCACTTTTTCTTTCCTCTATTTCTTGAAAAGTTATCTCATTTGCAGAAATTAATTTTTTTCCAGCTTTTACTATTAGCTTTCCATCCACCAAAACACCACCTCTTTTTATCATTTTTTCTATTTGTGAACGACTAATTCCCAATTTTTCACTCAACAAAAGGTCGAGACGCTTCTTTTTCGACTCTTCATCTAAAATAATTTTTTGATTTAAGGCAGGCATTTGTAGAAATTAATTTGTGCGCCTGGATGGGATTGAACCATCGACCCCCACGTTATAAGCGTGGTGCTCTAACCCCTGAGCTACAGGCACATTTATGCAATAATAATAGCAGATTATTTATAAAAAATCAAGGATATGTTATAATTATACCAGAAAACTATTTTTTTTATGAAAGATACGCTTAGCAGTTTGATAAAAATTGCAAAACAAAAAATGAAGCACTCATCTGACTCTATACACGACCTAGAACATGTCAAAAATGTTGTAAATCATGTTAAAACCTTCAGTAATGATCTTCATTTAAATTCAAAACAAAAAAATGCACTAGTTTTGGCAGCGTGGTGGCACGATGTGTCTAGAACAGTTCCAAACAAAACTTCTTTTATTTGGATGCCTTTTTTAGATGATATTATTTCAGCTTTAATGCTGTGGTTTTTTACGTTAAAATATAAACTTTTTGGTGAGCTAGCTGGTACAAGTATAAAATTAATTCTGTGCAAAAGTCTTGGAACTGGAGCATTTTTTACAAAAATATTATTCAAGAAAAAAAATAGATTTTTGGTAGATTTACTAAAAGACGCAGACACTTTAGATGTACTAGGAATAGAAAGAATGAAAAAGACATTAGATCTAGTAGAAGAATCAAAAATTTACTATTTTGGCTATAAAACAGCAACATGGTGGTTTATATCTAAAAATAAACTAAAAATGAAAACAAAAGTTGCACAAAAATATTTAGAAAAATTAATCAAACAATTTATAGCTTGGGTTTCCAGCAAAGAAGTAAAAGACTTTTTTGAAAAAACTTTTGGATTAAAATGGGCAGACAAAATGCTAAGCAATATAAATAGAATATTAGATACTTTAATTCTTACAGGTTTAAAAACTACTTAAAAATAAATTGAAAAAATAGAGTAAATTATTACTCTATTTTTTATTTACAAAAATTATTTAACATTAACTTTTCCAAACTCACCATCATATCCAGGACTTAAAACAACCTCACCTTTTCGTACTTTATCCACAGCTTTTGCAATGTTATCCCCAGCGACCATGTGGATATCTTCTATTTTTGCATCCAAAAGAATAAAAAATTCACTACCAATATTCTCAATTAAATTATCATATTCTTTTTGTACAGTTTTTGTGTTCACACCTCTTCCCAATACACCAGACAAAATTTCTGGAAGTGGAACTATACTTTTATATGGAATTTTATTTACTTTTTTTGCCTCATTTTCAGTTCTGTCTGCCAATCCTACAACTCTATTTAAAACACCGATTATCAGAGATTTTTTACATTTTGGACATTTTCCTTTTAACTTTTTAGTCTCTTCTGGTTCACAAAAAAATCTGCAACCCCTATGACCGTCCACATGATATTTTCCTTCCTCAGGATAAAATTCAATAGTATTTAAAAATTTTGTTTTATCACCTTCTTGAATTATCCTTATTATTTCTTTGTAAGTTATTTCAGATTCATTTTTAAATTGAAAAACATTTGCCTCACGCCCAAGTTTTTGTAGGCTGTGTGCATCTGAATTTGAAATTAAAGTAATATTATCCAAAGCAGACAAACGCCAATTCATAGCAGGGTCACTAGAAAGCCCGGTTTCAATTGCATTTATATGTACTGACAACTCATCAAAAGCTTCTTCTAACGAATTGTAGCCACCTTTTGAACCAAATATACCAAACCATGGCGTCCAAGCGTGTGCTGGAATCATAACCATTCTTTCGTCCACCTCCAACATCAATTTCAAAATATCTTTACTTGGAATTCCCAAAATTGGACGCCCATCAGATTTTAAATTAAACCCCTTTTGTTCAAGAGTTTTATTAAATTTTTCTGCAATCTCTATGTTTGGAGCAAAAATTAGCAAATGTACTCGTCTAGTTTTTCCTTTGTGTTTTTTAATTGAAGAAACTTCAGTTCCCAAAATAAATTTAGTTTTACTTTTTTTATTTTTTAATTTATACACACCAACCGAGCTTTCTACCAATTCATTTTTAATACTTTCAAACCATTTTGGGTGTGTAAAATCTCCTGTAGCTACAATATCGATTCCACGAATTTCACAAGCTTTTGCAATTGTTGAAAGCTCTAATCTTTTACTACAAGCACGAGAATATTTGGAATGAATATGTAAATCTAAAATTTGTTTTATCATAATTTACTTATCAATAAAAATCAGTTTTAAAATTTTATTTACTGTTTCTTCCACACTTCCATTGTTTTCAATAATAAAACCATCAAAAAAAATACTCCATTTTTTAAATTTATCATATTTAAACAGCCCGTTCTGTTTTGTTTTGTATTTACGCTCAAATAAACGCTTCTTATATATCTTCTTATTCGGCAAAAGCATAATAGACTTCTTATCTCCCAAAAAATCATCTGGCGACAAGTCTGCAGCACCAACAAAAAGAAAATCGACATCGAACTTTTTAGTATTTAGTTTTTTATAAAAATTTTCTTTACGCTCTTTATAGTTTTTCCCAAGCTTTTCAATATCCAAAACATTATAATTTTTATTTTCTAAAAATTCTAAAAGCGTAGATTTTCCACTAGCAGGAGGACCGAATAAAATTATTAACATAATTACTCTACTGTCACAGACTTAGCCAAATTCCTAGGTCTATCGACATCTCTACCAAGCTTAACTGCTGTATAATAAGCGAACAACTGCAAGATAATTGTATTTAATAATGGCTCTAAAATTTCTATTGTTTTTGGTGTAAATAAAATGTCATCTGCCAATTCTTGTGCCGTAAAATCACCTTCACTTGCGAGTAGTAAAATAGGACTTTTTCTTGCTTTCACTTCTTCAACATTACTCCTCATTTTTTCATACAAACTATTTTTTGTAAGAATTGCAAGAATAGGAAAATCTTCAGACAAAAGTGCATTTACACCATGCTTCATCTCTCCAGCTGGACACGCCTCACTATGAATATAAGTAATTTCTTTTAGTTTTAGTGACCCTTCCAAAGCAACAGGATAATTTATTCCACGACCAAGAAATAGAAAATTTTTGTAATGTGAGTATTTTTCCGCAACCTGTCTTATTTTTTCTTTTTGTTCTAAAATTCTATCCATTTTTTGTGGAATTTGCCTTAATTCTTCTATAAATTCTTTTCCTTGGTGCAAGCTAGTTTTATTTAATCTACCAAACTGCAATGCGTAAAGTAGTAAAACAGCAACCATATTTGTGTAAGCCTTGCTAGAGGCAACAGCAAACTCAAGACCAGCATGGATATAAGTTCCACCGTCAGTCTCACGCGCAATTGTAGAACCAACCACATTTACAATTCCCCGTACAAAAGCGCCTTTTCTTTTTGCCTCGCGCAATGCCGCCAAAGTATCAGCAGTTTCACCAGATTGAGAAACTGCAAAAACCAAAGTATTTTTATCTATAATTGGATCTCTATATCTAAACTCACTTGCAACATCCACCTCCACTGGAATTCCAACCAACTTTTCAAAAGCATATTTACCAACCATACATGCATAATAAGCAGTTCCACAAGCTATCAAAACAATCCTGTTTATTCTGTGCATTTCCTCTATTGTCATATTCAACCCGCCCAAATGTGAAGTTCCATCTTCCTCATTTATTCTTCCGCGAATTGCATCCTTAAAAACAGCAGGCTGTTCAAAAATTTCCTTGAGCATAAAGTGAGGATATCCTTGTTTTTCAGCCTGTTCATCATTCCATTCTATATGTTCTATTGTTTTCTGAACTTCTTGCTCTTTTAAATTAAAAATTTCAAAACCTTTTTTTGAAACTTCTGCCAATTCTCCGTCATCCAAAAAAATCACATCTCTAGTATGTGCCAAAAGTGGTGTAGCATCGCTTGCCACAAAATATTCCCCCTCACCAACTCCCAAAACAATAGGACTTCCCATTCTCGCCACAATCATTTTATCTGGTTCATTTTTGTGCATTACCACCAAACCATAAGTTCCACGTATTTTTTTCAATGCTTTTTGAACTGCCAAACGAATATCACCATTATAAAATTTTTCTATCAAATGTGCCAAAACTTCTGAATCTGTTTCTGATTTAAAATTATGCTCAAATCCTAATTCTTTTTTTAACTCTCTATAATTTTCTATAATTCCATTGTGAACCAAAAAAACCTCATCTCTACAAGAAGAATGAGGGTGTGCATTTTGTTCTGTCACGCCACCATGAGTTGCCCAACGAGTGTGAGCAATTCCAATATTTCCAGAAACTGGATTAAATTTCAATTTTTCAGCTAAATTTTCTATTTTACCAACAGATTTTATAATAGAAAACTTATCTGCAAAACAAACTATTCCTGCAGAGTCATACCCCCTATACTCCAAACGACGCAAACCCTGAAGCAAAATCGTAGAAGCATCTTTTTTTCCAATATAACCTATAATTCCACACATACATTTCTTTACTTAATCTGCTTTCTTTTATTAGCCTCTTCCAATTCATGAGGTTTGTTTACTCCGTACCACTCTTTTCTATCTTCCAACAAAACAGCTTGAATTTTTTTATTTTCATCGCGTGCCATCATTATAGCTGCTGGTATACCATATTCGTTTATTGCGCGCATTTTTGGCATGTTTGGAAACACACCTTCATACCAAAACCTATCAAACACAAAAGTTCCAGTGCTAATTTCCTGTACTTTCTCCTGTTCCTCTGTTAAATATTCTTTTTCTATAATTTTGAAAGAATTATTTTTACGAATTACTCTTCCATAGCCTATTGGATGATCGAGTTCTGTGGTTAAAAGAGAAATAGTAGCATTATTTTCCAAATGCGACTGAATGAAATTAACCAAACTTTCCTTTTTATAAAAAGCACTGTCATCTCCATTTAATACTAAAACAATCTCAATTTCTTTTGGTAGTTTTTGCATTCCCACATATGCAGCATGTCCAGTTCCTAGTTGTTCTTTTTGGTGGGCATAAATAAAACCTTCACCAAAATATTCTTCAACTTTTTCTCTCTTAAAACCAACAACAAGAGAAATACTACTTTTTTCAAACCCAATTTGAAATAAAGTATCTACAATATAGCTTATAATCGGTTTATCCCCAATTGGGCACATAACCTTAGGAATTTCAGTACAATTCAATCTAGCACCTCTTCCTCCTGCCAAAATTACTACTCCAACTTTTTTAAAATCCATACAAAATAATTAAATTTTTTACTAAGCTTTTCCAAGACAACCAAAAGCTTTAAATTTATGTATAATTAATTTTTCCAACTCATCTCTTCCTGCACCCAAATATTTACGAGGATCCACTTCGCCAGGATTTTCATCCATATATTTACGAATTGTGGCAGTCATTGCTAAACGCAAATCACTATCAATATTTACTTTTACCACACCAAATTTTGTAGATTTACGAATTACACTTTCAGGAACACCTCGCGCACCAGAAATTTCTGCACCATGTTTTGTTGCCATTTTTACATATTTTTGCAAAATACTAGATGCTCCGTGCAAAACCAAAGGTATTTTTGGAATCATTTTTTGAATTTCTTCCAAGCGTTTCAAGTCTAATTTTGGATCACCTTTAAATTTATAAACTCCATGAGAAGTTCCAATAGAAACTGCCAAAGAATCACAACCAGTCCTTTTTACAAATTCTTTTGCTTTTTTTGGATCTGTATAAGCTCCCTCGCTTTTTTCACTTCCCTCGCCCGCGTCAAACTGTTCTCCAATCAATTCCCCAAGTTCTGCTTCTACTGTTATATTTTTTTTATGTGCATAATCCACAACTTTTTTTGTAAGTTTTACATTTTCTTCAAAAGGCAGATGTGAACCATCTATCATCACAGAGCTAAATCCAGCTTTAATTGCACTTTTACATATTTCAAAACTAGAACCATGATCTTGATGAAGTGCAGAAACCAACTTTGGGCTCATTTCCAATTCTGCTCTTACTATTGCAACGAGATCTTCTGTTCCTGCATATTCTCTAGCACCCTCTGAAACCTGGATAATAACAGGGGAATTTGTCTTTGCAGCTGCATCAACTATCGCTTGTGCGATTTCCAGATTATTTATATTAAAAGCACCAATTGCATAACCCTCTTGCATTGCTTTTTTAAACATTTTTTTTGTGCTTACAAATGGCATAAAATATAATTAAAAAAATAAAACTAACCTACTATTTATAGTATCAACAAACAAGGCAATGAAGCAAGTTTTTTTATATTAAAATAAAAAATACCTATTTAAAAGGTATTTTTTTAATCTTTTAGTCTTCTAATCTAGCAAAAGCCTGATCCCACAACTCCTCAAAATCCTCTTCTAAATCTAATTCTCCTATATGGTCTGCGCACCATTGCTCGAAAGCAACTTTAAGCTCACCGATGTCTGACGCATTTCCCAAAACATCTTCTAAAAGTGCATATTTTTCTTGATGTGCCATTGCCATCTCACCTTCTATCTCTTCAAATATTTCTTTTAAATGGTCCAAAATAGCACCTTTTGCTTCATCGTATTCGTACTCCATAAAAATTATATAAAAAATTAATATTGGATTATTTTCTAATATTCAAAAATAATCCCAACAAATAAAACTATACCATAATAATATTCTTTTGCAAATGTGGATAACATAAAAAATATTAAAAATTTTGTAATAAAAAAAGTGGTATACAATTTGTATACCACTCTAAAGACATTACTTCCGTCTATTATTACTACTTTTTTGAACCTCCTTTCCTCTTTTTTAGCACGATTCCACTCGTGCCACTCGGCTTCCAAAAGACGAAGGTTTTCTTTCTCTTCCAGCTTAACAAACTACTCCCCTTTTTTGTCGATCTCAGAACCATACTCATCAAAGAGACGAACAAAGTCCCAAGAATAGATTCAATAAGTTTAGAGTCTTTTCTTGTTTTAAGTTGTTTCAAAGCCTCCATTCTACTGCCAACAGACTTGTCGACCAAAGTTGGGAAACTTCTTTCTTCTTTATTTTCTTTAATTTTTGTATTCATCATTTTCTCCTTTTTTGTTGATGAATTGTCTAAAGAATATCAAACATTATCATAAACAATCCATTTTGCCAAGCAAAAAATAAAAATATAATTTAAAAAACAAAAAATACAGCATTTAAGTTGTATTTTTCTATTAAAAAAACAATATCTTGTAGCTCTAAGATTTTCAATTTAGTTTACAATACCTGGCACCTACCTACTTTTGCCTTTCGACTATCATCGGCGTAAACGAACTTAACTGCTGTGTTCGAGATGGGAACAGGTGTACCCTCGTCACAAAAGACACCAGGAATTGTAAACTAAATTGTAAAAAATCTAGAATTAAATAGAAATAAATCTACTTAAATCAACAAAATATTGCTTTTTTGTTTCACAAATAAGAGTCCTAACTAATTTTTTGGCAAAATCTATTCAATTTAAACCTCAAATAATTAGAAAAATGTTTGTAATATAAATACACAAATGTGAATTTATTATAGTAAAAAACTACTATGTGCTTTCGTAGTGCACTTGACCGATTAGTACACCTTGGCTCAACTTATTGCTAAGCTTACACCTAGTGCCTATCAACCTCCTGGTCTCGAAGGGGTCTCGAATGAATAGTAATCTTGAGAACGGCTTCGCACTTAGATGCTTTCAGCGCTTATCCGTGCCGAACTTAGCTACCCAGCGGTGCCCTTGGCAGGACAACTGGTACACCAGAGGTTCGTTCATCCCGGTCCTCTCGTACTAGGGATGAGTTCTCTCACTATTCGTCGCCCACAGCAGATAGGAGACCGAACTGTCTCACGACGTTCTGAACCCAGCTCGCGTACCGCTTTAATTGGCGAACAGCCAAACCCTTGGGACCTTCTCCAGCCCCAGGATGCGATGAGCCGACATCGAGGTGCCAAACCACGCCGTCGCTATGGACGCTTAGGCGTGATCAGCCTGTTATCCCCGGAGTAACTTTTATCCGTTGAGCTTCCGCCGTCTCACATCGTACGGTCGGATCACTAACTTCTACTTTCGTAACTGCTCGGGTGGTAACCCTTGCAGTAAAGCTGGCTTATGCGTTTGCACGTCCACCTGGATTTCCATCCCAGGCAAGCCAACCTTATAAACGCCTCCGTTACTCTTTAGGAGGCAACCGCCCCAGTTAAACTACCCACCAGATACTGTCTCCCCTCCCAGATTCATGAGAAGAGATTAGGTGTAGCCCAGCATAAGGGTGGTATCTCACGGGTGCCCGAAGGCTCCCACCTATGCTGAACATATGAAGCACCACACCAATATCAAGTTATAGTAAAGCTTCACGGGGTCTTTTCGTCTAGCTGCGGGTATGTCGCATCTTCACGACACTTGCATTTTCGCCGAGTACATAGTTAAGACAGTCTTCATACCGTTATGCCATTCGTGCGGGTCGGAACTCACCCGACAAGGAATTTCGCTACCTTAGGACCGTTATAGTTACGGCCGGCGTTCATCCGCGCTTCAGTTTAGAGCTTCTCTGATAAATCAAATAACCCCGCCCCTTAACGTTCGGACACTGGCCAGGCATCGCCCCCTATACTTCAGCTTACGCTTTTGCAGGGAGCTGTGTTTTTGGTAAACAGTCGCATGAAGTCTTTCGTTGCACCCCAACAAAGTTGGGGAGGCCTTATCCCGAAGTTACGGCCGCTGTTTTGCCGAGTTCCTTAACTATGTTTCTCTCGTACGCCTTGGTCTACTCGACCTGTCCACCTGTGTCGGTTATCGGTACGATTTGATATAGCCTAACGTTGTATTACTTTTCTAGGAACTTCTCTAATATGAATCGACATTGTCCGAAGACGCTATCTTTACCTTGCGGAACGTCAATAGCCAAAAAACGCTCATACCTTTGAAATCCGCATAATACAACAAACTATACCAAGTGCAGGAATATTAACCTACTCTTCCATCGGTTACCCCGCTTTTACCACGGGCTGGCCTTAGGATCGACTAACCCAGGGACGATTCACGTTGCCCTGGAAACCTTGGACTTTCGGCGTGCTGGACTTTAACCAGCATTTTTGCTACTTGTGCCTGCATTCTCTCTTCCCAACGCTCCACCGTTCCTCACGGATACGACTTCAACGCAGTTAGGAATGCTCCTCTACCACTGTTATAAAATAAATTTTAAAACAATTCGCAATTTCGGTACACTGCTTAGCCCCGGTACATTTTCAGTGCAGAAACTCTTGACCAGTGAGCTGTTACGCTATCTTTAAAAGGTGGCTGCTTCTAAGCCAACTTCCTGGTTGTATGAGAATTTCCACCACTTTTTACACTTAGCAGTGATTTAGGGACCTTAATTTGCGATCTGGGCTGTTTCCCTTTCGACTGTGAAGCTTAGCCCCCACAGTCTAACTTGCATGCTATTAATCTTTGGTATTCGGAGTTTGATTGAAAGTGGTACGGTAAACCGCCCAACTCTCATCCAGTGCTCTACCCCCAAAGGGAACACATACAGCTAGCCCTAAAGCTATTTCGAGGAGAACCAGCTATTACTGAGTTCGATTGGAATTTCTCCGCTATCCACAGCTCATCCCCGCGTGTTGCACGGCGCGTGGGTTCGGTCCTCCCATCAATTTTACTTGATGTTCAACCTGGCCATGGATGGCTCACTCAGTTTCGGGTCGTATGAATGCTGCTTATCGCCGGTTAAGACTCGGTTTCCCTATGCCTACGGACCAGAGGCCCTTAAACTTGCAACACCCACACACTCGCAGGCTCATTCTTCAATAGGAACGCTGTCACCCACCATAAAGGCGGGCTCCAACTCATTGTAAGCACACGGTTTCATATACTATTTCACCACCCTCCCGGGTTGCTTTTCACCTTTCCCTCACGGTACTAGTTCACTATCGATCACTAACAGTATTTAGCCTTGCCGCGTGATCGCGGCGGATTCCGACGGGATTTCACGTGTCCCGCCGTACTCAGGTACAAAAATTATACATAACATATGCATTTCGCCTACAGGACTATCACCTTCTAAGGTGTCCCTTTCCAGGGATCTTTGGCTATACATATATCACATACCAAATCTAATCAGGAGATTTGACATTTAAGACCTACAACACCTATATTGCAACGACCTGCTCTTTCTGCACTGGGCCAAAAAGTCCGAAGACAAATTGAATCCAATACATTCACAAATATAGGTTTAGGCTGTTCCCCGTTCGCTCGCCGCTACTAAGGGAATCATTATTATTTTCTGTTCCTCTGGTTACTGAGATGTTTCACTTCACCAGGTCTTCATTGTACACCTATGTATTCAATGCACAATACTCGATCATTACATCGAGTGGGTTCCCCCATTCGGAAATCTCCGGGTCAAAGGTTGTTTACCACCTCGCCGAAGCTTATCGCAGGTTACTACGTCCTTCATCGTCTGTTAGTGTCAAGGTATCCACCGTGCGCTCTTGAGATGCGCACTACGAAAACACATAATAGTATTTTCGCATATAATATTTTTTTACTTACAATTTTTCTTTTAGATATATTTAAAATAACTTTGTATCGCTATAAAGATTATTTTAATTTATATCTCTATTAAGACTCTTGAATTGTAATGTGCTATCAGTTGGATTCTCTAAGTAAATAAGTCATCTGCTGAGATGTTTATTTAGAGACTCTTATAATCTGACCACAGAAATTAACGACTTGATTAACTTCTGTAGTGAGACTATTTTTTAAATTTCGATAACGCTCCACATTTTACACTATTTAAAAAAAGCTGTCAAGTACTTTTCTTATAACAGTGGATAACTAATAATTTTAAGAAAAGAATACGATACAACTTCCACCGTTTTCATCCATTTCAACATGTTCAATTAGTGGGTTTTTTTCTAAAGATTTTAAAGTTTCATTTTTAAGCTTACCAGTTCCAATCCCAAAAATAATCCTACAATATTCTTTTTCATCTTGATACAAAGAATATAATTTTTGGTCTAATTTTTCCATAGAAGCATACAAAGAATTTTCTGTGTGCAAATCTATAGTATCTATATTTGGATTTATCTGACTTGCAAAAATTTTTATACTCTCCATATTTATAGATATATTTTGAAACAGCTTTTAGGTGCAACTTTTAGATTTCGAGCGAAAAGTGAAATTTGAAAAAAGCTTTATATACATAATGTTTTTTGATAATTTTACTTTGCAGCCGAAATCTAAAAGTTTCAACAAAAGATTGTTTTAAAATATATCTATTTTAGTGCGGGTGGAGAGACTCGAACTCTCACGCCCGAAGGCACATGGTCCTAAACCACGCGTGTATACCAATTTCACCACACCCGCTTTTTGTGGGAATAATTTCCAAACATCATTTCTATTAAAATATTTAGATTTTGACTACGACTTTAAGAAAAAATATTTCTGAAGATATGACTAGTCAAAAATTTTTTCTTTTTGTCTCGCTCAAAATTTAAAGATTTTAATAATGGAAAGCATTTTTGAAAATTATTCCCTACTTGAAACAACCTATTTTAAATACCCACCTAAATTGGGCGGGTATATTATATACTAAATAAAGTATTCTGTCAACTTAATTACTTGCAATTTTATATATAAAAAATTATTTGTAACGCAGTGCATCTAATGGGTTTAATTTGGCTGCACGCCTGGCAGGAAAAACACCAGTCATAAAACCAATAACAGTTGAGAAAAAAATAATAACACCAATAAACCAAAATGGGCTTACAAACAAGTCAACAGATTCACCACCCAAATTTTTTGCCAAAATATTTATTATAAAATTAAAAATTTCTCCACCTAAAATTCCAATACCAACACCTCCAAGCCCACCCAAAAATCCCATTAGCATTGCCTCAACAATAAATAAAGTTCTAATGCTTCTACGAGTGACGCCGATTGATCTCATAATACCTATTTCATTTGTACGCTCCAAAAGCATAACTGTCATTGTATTGAACATTCCGATAGCAGAAACAGTAAGTGCCACCAAACCAAACAAACCTAAAATTAATTGTACAATGCTAAATATTTTTTGTGCATCTTCAATTACATCTTTAAGTGCAGAAACAAAAAAACCCATCTCCACAATTTCAAGTCGTATATTGTCCATTGCTTCTATACTAGAGACTTTTACTTTTGTTTCTAAAAAATTTTCTATTCCGACACTTTCTACCGAAGCCAAAGGGATATAAACAAAACTTTCTGAGTCATCAGCCACAACACCAACAATAGAATACATTGTATCCTTATCTACAATTTCCAAATGCTCCACACCTTCGCCATCTATGCGTGGAATAAAAAAACTTAAATTAAACTCCTTTCCTAAGATATCTTCTGGGTTCATATTGAATAACTGAACAGCCGCGGAAGAAACTATTGCTTTTGGATTTTCATCAGTATTATTCTCAAATAAATCCCCTAAAATTGTATCCACTCCACTTAATCTAAAGTATGATGGTTTGACAGCATACATTGTTCCGTCTCCAACCAAATTTTCTAAACTTATTTGTGCAGAAGCAGAAATCACAGGACTGACCTCTTCCACATTTGGAATTTTTTTTATTTTATCAATTACATCTTTATTTAAAGTAATTAACTCTGAACTTCCTGGTGCAACATCTAAACTAAGTAAAGCGTCTGCCGTTGTAATACGACTTAATACAGCGTCTTGCAGACCGTAACCAAGTGAGACCAAAAATAGAACAGTTCCAATACCAACACCAACACCCATTACTGTTAATAATGTTCTAAGTGGTCTTGTTCTAAACATTCTTGTGGATAACGACAAAGCGTCGGAAAGTCTCATAGCTTATAATTTATTCTTTTTTTCTTTAGTATCTTTTTCTTTTTTATGCTTTTTTCTTTCTTCTTTTTGTGCTTTTAATAACTCTTTTTCTCGTTTTTTATTTCTTGTATATTTTCCAAGTAAAACCAACTCTAATCGTTTTGCAATTTTTTTTGCAGTTCTTTTATTTAATCCCGCACCACCGTGCTCCAAATCTAAATCTAACATTTTAAAAACACCTTTTTTGTCTGTTACACCCTGAACCCTGTCTTTCAAAATATAGTCAATTGCATCTAAACTTTCTGTACTATTTACTTGAACATCAAAAGTTTCCAACAAATAATATCTTATCTGCTTTACATATGTTTCTATTGGTTTTGAGGTTTCTATCTTATCTGAATCTGAAACAATCCTCATTTCTGAAACAATATCTTTTACTTTTTTTGATATTTCTTTTGCTGTACGACTATCCAAATCTGCACCACCATTTTCAAAATCTTTGTCCAAATATTCATACATTTCACTCTTACCATCTACACCTGTTTTAATCATTTGTTTTGTGTATTCCTCTAAAACTAAAAGCTGCCTACTATTCATTCCTGTTAAAACTTCTAGTAAAATTTCTTTAGCTTTATATTCCAAAAGCATTCCATCTATTTTTTTTGTATTTTTTGAGTATATTTTAGATATTAATTCTAGATTACTTTTTTCTTTTTTAAGCTCTTTATCTTCTTTAGTTTTCTTACCAATTCTGTGAATCACGCGCGGATTCTTATTTTCTTTCACATCAATTAACGCACCATCTTTCAAATAAAAAACCCTGTCTGCAATATCCAAATGTGTAGGATCGTGCGTTACTAAAATAACAGTCTTTTTTTGTTTTCTGTTCATCTCTTGAATCAAACTAAGCACATCGGCAGCAGACTTTGAGTCTAGGTTTCCCACAGGTTCATCTGCCAAAATCATATCTGGATCATTTACAAGAGATCTACTAATAGCCACTCGCTGTTGCTGTCCACCAGAAAGCTCAGTTGGCAATTTACTTGACTGAGGTCCTACTCCAAAATATTCTAAAAGATCTGAGGCTTTCTTTTTTCTTTTTTTTGGGCTTACTCCAATAGCAATCTGAGGCATCATTACATTTTGCAAAACAGAAAGAGAAGGTATTAAATAAAAAGCTTGAAAAATCATACCAATAGTTTTTTGATAGTGTTTTTCCAAATCTTTATTAGTCATCTTCACAACATCTTTACCTTGTATTATTGCCTCGCCCGTAGCTTGACGCTCTAAACCCGCAATAGAATAAAGAAGTGTAGATTTTCCACAACCAGAAGGACCAAAAAAAATAACAAATTCGCCTTTATAAATTTCTAAAGACATTTTTTTTAGAGCTTTTACTTCATTGCTTTTACCCATAAAATAAGTAACAGCGATATCTCTTGTTTTTATAATAACCTCTCTTTTCGACATAACAAAAAAATAAATTCTTTTTTATTATACCATAAAAAGACATCAAACTATGAAAAATAAGTAGACTAAATAAAACTATGTACAAAACAAAAAAACAACCCACAAATGAGTTGTTTTTTGTTTTTAGAAGGTTAACTTCCTGTTTTTTCGTAACGTTTTGGTTGTCTTTTATCGTCTCTTCTTGGAGGCCTGCTCTGTTCTACAAAACCTTCTGGTTTTGGAAGTAGTGCTTTAATAGATAAGTTTATTCTTTTCATATTATCTATTTCCTTCACTTTTACTTGTACTTTATCTCCAATTTTTAATACATCGCTTGGCTCTCCAATTCTTGCCCAAGCAATTTCACTTACATGAACAAGTCCATCTTTTCCTGGCAATATATTTACAAAAGCTCCAAAGTTTTCCAAACGCGCTACAGTTCCTTCATAGATTTCTCCAGCTTCAACTTCCTTTGTAATATTCAAAACCATTTCAGTAGCTTTGTCCATTCCTTCTTGGTCGCTTGAAGTTATGATTACTCTTCCATCCTGCTCAATATCCATTTGAACTCCAGTGTCAGCAATAATTTTATTTATCATTTTTCCACCTGGCCCAATCACATCTCTAATCTTATCTGGATCAATTTCTATTGTTTCAATTCTAGGAGCTGTTGATGCAAGTTCTGGACGAGGCTCAGAAATCAATTCTGACATTTTTGCCAAAATCTTTGTACGAGCATCTGCACTTTGTTTTAAAGTTTGATCTACAATATCCCAATTCAATCCTTGAGTTTTTGTATCCATTTGCATTGCTGTAATTCCGTCTATTGTTCCTGTAATTTTAAAGTCCATTCCACCTTTTCCATCTTCCACATCTTGCAAGTCTGTCAAAACTTTCCATCTATTTTCATCGTTTTCCAAATCTGATGCAAGACCAATTGCAATTCCTGCAACCGGCTTTTTAATTGGTACACCAGAGATCATCAAAGATAGAGTTGATGCACAAGTTGAAGCCATAGAACTAGATCCGTTTGAACCCATTACTTCTGAAACTACACGCATTGTGTAAGGAAACTCTTCCACAGTTGGAAGCATAGGCATTAATGCTCTTTCTGCTAATGCACCATGTCCGATAGCGCGCCTTCCTGGTCCAAAAATTCTACCCGTCTCTCCATAAGTATATGGCATATCATTGTAATGGTGCATATAGCGCTTTGTACCATCTTCTTCCATAGTGTCCATAGTTTGAACATCTCCCGGAGAACCAAGAGTCACGATAGACAAAACTTGTGTGTCGCCACGCATAAAAATCGCAGAACCATGAACACGAGGAATCGTATCACCATCTACAAATAATTCACGAACCTCTTCCAATCCTCTTCCATCTAAACGCTCATCTTTTTCCAAAATTCTGTTTGAAATTACATCTGAAATATGTTTCTTTGTATCTCCCAAACCAATTTTCTGAGCATCTTCATTAAATCCTTTTTCTTCCAAATGACTTTGTAATGCATTTTTTACATCCGTCATCGTTTGTTTTCTTTCTTTCTTTGTAATTTTCTTCGAGTCGAAAATCATAGAATCTGCAACTGAAAATACAAAATCTCTAGAAGCTTTTTTTACTTGCTTTTTTATATCTTCCAATTCTTCAACTTTTGTACCAACTTCCACTTTTTCTGTACCAAGTTCTGTTTGAATTTTCTTTATAAGTTCAACTATTGGATTCAATTGTTCACAACCCCATTTCATTGCATCGAACATATCTTGCTCTTTGACTTCTTTTGAACCAGATTCAACCATGATTAATTTTTCTGGAGTTCCTGCGACTATTAGATCTAAATCGCTGTTTTCTAATTCTGATTTTTTAACATTTAAAACTAACTCTCCGTCTACTCTCCCAATTCTAGCTGCTCCAATAGGACCATTCCAAGGAATTGGTGAGATAGCTAGAGCGCAACTTGCAGCAATAAATGCTGTCACAAATGCATCGTTTTCACCATCTACTGAAAGTGCCATAGTCACAACCTGAACTTCATTTCTTGTACTATCGTCAAACAATGGGCGAATAGCTCGGTCTATAATACGCCCAGAAAGAACAGCATCATCACTTGGACGACCTTCTCTTTTTATAAAACGAGATCCTTTAATTTTTCCTGCTGCGTATAATTTTTCTTGAAATTCTACACTCAAAGGAAAAAAATCTAACCCTTCACGAACACCACTACTTCTAGTAGCTGTAGCCAAGATCATTGTATCACCATACCTTACAGTACAGGCTGCACCTGCCTGAAGTGCAAGTTTTCCTGTCTCAATAGTTAACTCCCTTCCTCCCCACTCAATTGACCAACTTTTTGGATTTACCAACATAGTATTTTTATTTTCTAACGGGAATGTCGCCAAATACGCTTTCGTTATTGAAATGGTATTTGCTGATATTCCCAAGAGATGATCTAGATACTACAGACCCTCAACGAAAAACTTAAAAAGTTTTTTAGGGATCTATTTGTTTCTAGACCATCTATAATTAATTTATTTTCTTTTGTTTCTTGGGCGTCTTTTTCTGTCTACAATTAGAAATTTTTTACCAACCTCACTCAAATCTGTAAAAGCATCTGCCGCTTCTATTAGTTTTGAAGAAGTTGTACCGCCAAACGCCATAACTTCGACTTGTTTACCAGCACTTTTTTGAATATACTCAATCAGTGGCACATAATCTCCGTCTCCAGAAACCAAAACTACAGCGTCCAAACTTGCAGACAAACGAATAGCATCCACAGTAAGACCTACATCCCAATCTGCTTTTTTACTTCCACCAAAGAATATTTGCAAATCTTTTTCTCTTGTTTCGATTCCAAGATTATACAAAGCTTCAAAGAATGGTTGCTCATCTTTTGACTCTGTTCTTACAACATATGCGATAGCACGGATAAGCTTCCTACCTTCTGCTGCTTCTTTTACAATCTCACCAAAATTTACCTTTTTACTATGCAAATTTTTTGCACTATAATATAAATTTTGTACATCGATAAACACCCCTACTCTTTGGTCGGGGTGTTTAAGCGGTTTTTTACTTTTAATAATTTTCTTTTCCATTTTATTTTAAGCTGTTGCTTTGTTTTTTAGGAAAGCTTTTGCTTGTTTTAATTTCAATGCGATCACCAAGTTTTCATAAGATTTTGCATCTTCCTTTTTCAAGAAACGCAACAGCCTGTGTCTTTGTCCTACTTTTCTAAGTAGACCACGACGCGATGAATGATCTTTGTGGTGAGCTTTTAAATGAGAAACCAACTCGTCTATCTCTGCACTTAAAAGTGCAATTTGAACTTCTGAAGAACCAGTATCACCTTCGTGAGTTTGGTATTTCTTAATTATATTCTTTTTCTTTGTTTTTGACAACATAACCATGCATACTTTTAACGGGCTCTGTGCGGGCATGTCCACATAGGTCCGCGCTTCTGAATAGAGAATCTTTGACAAATATAACATTATTATATTTGTTAAAGACTCCTTATAAAAAGCAGTAATTTAATAATCAAACTATAACAGAAAAATGATAATTTGTCAAACAAAAACTGCCTATAAATCACTCTGAAGTCTACTTTAATAATAATTTTAAAGAAAACTCAAAAATGACTTATTTTGACAGTTATTTTAACATCTTGTCTTTGCAGAAAATATGCAGAACATCTTTTATTGCCCTAACTTGCTCCAACTGAACTTCTGTTAGAGACAGTTTAGCCCAAAATAAATTCCTATCTTTTGGCACTTTGTATTTTTTAGAAGAAGAAAGTACACTCACCATTACTCCAACATTTTTAAACAACCCTCTTACATGCGGCCAAACCTTTTTATTTATATCGGTTATATGTTTTGGTGTAGTAATAAAAATCTCATAAATCTTTATACCTTTGTACCTACTCATTACAGCCTCCTTTTTAAGGATCCGTATTTAGTATAACACAATAATTGAACTTATTTCAAAATAATTATTTCCTAAAAATTCCTGCTTTATGCGAAAATTTTAAAGTTGCCCCACAAGTAAGTGCAATCGCCAAAGCATCCACAGCGTCGTCATGTTCTTTTCTTAATTTTCCTAAATTTACTATTACCATTTTTTCCACTTGTTTTTTATCTGCTCTACCATAACCTGTTAACGCCTGTTTTATTTGCAAAGGTGTAAATTCATAAATAGGTAAATTTGCCAACTTTAAAGTCAAAAGAATTGCGCCTCTTGCCTGCGCGACAGCAATTGCAGTTTTTACATTTTTGGCAAAAAATAAATCCTCTACCGCAGAATACGTAATTGGATATTTTTTAACTATTTTTTCCAATTCCTTGAAAACCGTCTCCAACCTATCCACAAAAATTTGTTTTGGCGAAGTTTCTATACAACCATGATCCACATAAATATAGTTTCCTTTTTCTTTTTTTATAATTCCATATCCAACCCTACCATATCCAGGATCAACACCTAAAATGTATTCAACTTTTTTTTCAATCATAAATAAAAATGATGTATCGCTAACGCTTGATGGATCAGTCGCTTCGCTCTTTTGGTGAATCGAAAAGCCATGCTTTTCTTGATAAATCGCTTCACTTGAAAAAAATATGAAAATTTATATCATATCTCATATTTCCTCCTGTCATCCCCAACTTGATTGGGGATCCAGGGTTTGTACCATAGTTCTGTTTTGTAAACTCTGGATTCCTGATCGAGTCGGAAATGGTAATACAGATTTTCAACTTTCCCAACTTCCTTATTTTTGATTTGTAAACACATCTTGAACATCGTCGCAATCCTCAATTTTTTCTACCAACTTTTCAAGTTTTATACTAGCCTCTTCGCTCAATGACAAAGGTTCTCTTGCGACCCATTCAAGTCCAGAGTCATCTGTTTCTATTTCAGATTTCTTCAAAAATTCCAATAGATTTTTAAAGTCTTCTGTGGCAGAAATTATTTCCACACCTTCATCTGCTTCTCTTATGTCTTCTGCGCCTGCATCCATTAATGCAAGTTGTAAAGATTCCCAATCACCAGTTATATCTTTCTTTTCATTTACAAGTCTTACCACACCCTTTCTTTCAAACTGCCACTTTACACTTCCGGGGGCACCAAGGGATCCACCATTTTTTGTTAATGTATTTTTGACCTCTGATCCTGTTCTATTTCTATTATCTGATAAAGTTTCTATCATTATTGCAATTCCTCCTACTCCAAAACCTTCGTACAATATCTCTTCCAGATCCACACCACCAGTTTCACCAGCTCCTTTTTTGATAGCTCTTTCAATATTATCTTTTGGCATATTCAAAGACTTTGCTTTTTCCACAGCAAGTCTAAGTGAAAAATTCATATCTATATTACCCCCACCTTGTCGTGCCGCCAGATTAATAGCTCTAGTCGCCTTTGTAAAAATAGCGCCTCTTTTTTGATCTTCTTTTCCTTTTTTATTTTTAATCTTACTCCATTTTGAATGTCCTGACATAAAATAAATATTAATTTATAATACTAAATCCTAATTTAACATAACAAAAAACCCTGTAATTAACAAGGTTTTTTGTTTTAAAAAGTAATTTATACTTCTATAAAATAAGTATCCTTCCAAGAATAAATATAAGGTTTATATGAAAAGTCATGACTATTTTCTAAACTATGAACTGGATATTTTTTATCTTGCACAATTTTATGTATTTCCGCACGATTTGAATGTATCTCTCCACGAGTAGGAATCAACACTCCTTTTGCACCAATTGCTTTTGCGGATTTTTTTGCAAATTCTATCATTTGATCATATATACTTTCTGGATTTGCAGAAGCAAGTAATTTTGGAGTTGGATTTATTCCAGGTAAACTAAGATACTTTTCACCTTTATCTTCTACAATTTCAAAATGCATTCCTCCCTGAGATTTCTTAATTTCATCGTCCCACAAAATTACATTCATAAAAGTTTCTTTGTTCCAAAGTTTTTCGTCCACTGCTACACAAACTCCCATATTTAAACCAGCTACACTGTGCAATTTGTGTTTTGATATTTCCAAACGCAAAGGTTTTCCAGATCCACCTCCACCTTCTACAAATTCATATTTAGAAATATCATCTTGCAGTTTATTTTTTTCTTCACCAAAAAATTTACCAGCCAATTCTGAAGAAAGTTTTCCTGCATTACGATTCATTTCTGCATTCAATAGTTTTTCTTGAAAGTACTCTTTTAAAATTTGTTCCATTTCCATTGTCTCTGCTTCCATTCTCGCTTTTATATCTTCTGTTTTTTCATTTTCACCTATTTCGACATCTATTTTCTCCACACTTTCCATCAATTTTTCATTATTTACAAGTTCACTCAATATATCCCCTTCAAAATGAATACTATATTTTTTCAATATTCTTTTTATTTTACTATTTACAAACCTGTCTGTATCCTCATCAAATATTTTATGTTTTGGCACGCGAGTATACTGTTTCAAAACTCCCACCATACTTTTTACTATTCCTTTTTTTGCTTTTTTATTTATCACAAGTTTTGTAGCAATATCTACATCTTTTTCATATTCTTCTGGATTTTCTTCTTTGTATGTTTTGAGTGCAATATCAATAGCATCTTTAAATTTATCACCAACCAAATCTAACAATTGTTTGTTATCTTCAAAAGTATCTCCCTTTTTTTCAATTCCTGCAACTCCAGGAACAGCTCCGCTTGCAATAAGTCTATAAATATCTTGGAAAACCTCATTTTTTTCTTTCCAATTAATTTTTTTTGTTCGCAAAAGTTGTTGCGCAAGTTTTACATATTCCGCACGCCAATCTTTATTTTCCTCTTTTTTCTCTTTTGCGGTTTTATTTATTTTATCAATAAAACCAGTATATTTTTCTGGTAAAGTAAAGTCGGTTTTTTCACCTTCTTTTAAATTCCAAAATCCAAATTTTTTATATACAGCTGTTATTTTTGTTTCTTTGTTTAAATCCATTAATTCTTGTGGGATATCTTTTGTCCTATCCTCTCTTCTACTCAACAGGTTTTCATATTGCGCCCTTCCTATAGATGAAGCTGGTGAAAAAACATCGTAAGTTAAACCAACCAACATTTTCTCATCTTCTTTATTTTCAGAATTTTCACCTCCACCTTTTATTATTTGCCCTTGTATTTTCAAAACTTTTTCTTTAAGATTATTCAATTCTGTTTTTCTCTCCAAATCTGTGAGTGAATCATCTTCTATAATTGATAAATATTCTTTATATATATCTTGTATAGTTGGTAAACCAGAAAATATGAATTCTTTTAAGTTTTTATTTTCTGATAATGACTCATTGTATTTACCATGTTGTTTTGTTAAAAAATCCATTGTTTCTATTGCTCTTATTCCTTGTCTTATAGCAATTTCACTTAACAAAGAAAAATCTTTTTCTGAAATAACTCTTTCAAATTCAATAAGTTTTGATGTAAAATCCAAAAACCGAAAACTTCCAACACTTTGAGAATTACAAACAGGAATTAAAAATTCTTCTCCAAATTTTCCAGATTCAAGATATTTTTTATCTTCTTCGGAAATGTTTTGTGCTTCTTTTAATTCATTAAAATTTTGTAAAAAACTACCATATTTTCTTAAAAATTCCTCTAATAATTGATTTTCCATATCGTGCGGTGGAGTTTGATTTTCAAAAATCTTTTTATAATCTTCTTTTTTACCACCAAAATTTGTTTGTGCATTTTGTTGAAATCCTTGTGATACTGTGTTTAAACCACCTTGGAATTTTTCTATATTATTTATAAGCAAATCTATTTGTGCATTTTCAATAAGTTTGCTCGCAATGTCTTGATGATCTAAACCTTGGAATTTTTCTAAATTTTTTACTAAAAACTCAGCATTATTAGGTTTAATAAGTTTATTTGCTAATTCTTGATGGTTTAATCCTCTAAATTTTTCTAGGTTATTTACTAAAGGCCATACATTATTAGATTTAATAAGTCTATTTGCAATGTCTTGATGATCTAAACCTTGGAATTTTTCTAGGTTATTTGCAAGCACATAACCTTGGTCTGATTTAATAAGTCTGTTTGCAATGTCTTGATGATCTAAACCTTGGAATTTTTCTAGGTTATTTGCAAGCACATAACCTTGGTCTGATTTAATAAGTCTGTTTGCAATGTCTTTATAATTTAAATTTTGAAATTTATCTCGATTACTTTCAATATTATTATAACCTCCACTAAACTCACAAAGTTTATTTGCAACTGTACTATTCAAATCCTGGACTCTTTCGTCAAATAAAAAAGATTCTTTAAAAAAATACACCTCTTTATCTAAAATATATAAATAAATATCATTTTTATCTCCTTCATAATTATCAATAGTTTTAAACAACTTATCTTTTAGATTATTATAATATTCATATTCATATTCATATTTTTTTAGTTTTTGTGCTTTGAAAATATCTTCTATTTTTTGTAAATAAGCTTTTTTTTCTAATTCAGTGTGAATTTCTGCTTCCTCAGCCTCACTCACCGCCAATTCTTTAATTTCATTTTCTTGTTCTCTATTATATTCTCTCATAAAAAATATATGAATTTGTTTATGTTTTATATATTACCATATAAAAAAATTAAATAACAAAAAACCTTGCTGATGGGCCTATCTAAACATACCATTTCTATTAAAATCTCCAAATTTTGACTACAACTTCAAGAAAAAATATTTCCGAAGCTTAGGCTGGGCAAATATTTTTTCTTTTTGTCTCGCTCAAAATTTAGAAATTTAAATAACGAAAGCGTATTTTTAGATAGACCCTTAACAAGGTTTTTTGTATTTTTAAAGTAGTTTTATGCTTTTTCTTCTGTTGTTTTTACAGCCTCTACTTTTTCTGTTACTTCTTCTTCTGTCGTAGTTTCCACTGCTTTCACAGTCTCAACTTCTGCAACTTCAGATTGTTTTCTTTCTATTGGTTTTACACCTGTTCCTACTGGAATCAATCTTCCAATAATAACATTTTCTTTTAATCCTTCTAGATAATCAATCTTACCAGTAACAGCTGCATTTACAAGAACACGGGCTGTTTCCTGGAAAGACGCTGCAGACAAAAAGCTTTGTGTTGAAAGAGAAACTTTACTCATTCCTAAGAATAATTCTCTAACTTCTGAAGTTTTTTTGCCTGCTTCTTTTGCTTTATTGTTTGCAATCATATATTGAGTTTTCTCAATGATTTCTCCTGGGATAAGATCTGTATCGCCGACGTCTTCTACAAATACACGACTGAACAATTGCTTAATGATAACTTCTAGGTGTTTATCGTTCAATTTCTGTCCTTGAGCTCCGTAAATTTGTTTAATTTCACGAAGAATATATTTTTGAACAGAACCACGATCTCTCAAAACAAATAATTCTTGCAGATTTACACTTCCTTCTGTAAGTTGCTCCCCTTTTTCTACAACATCACCATCTTTTACCCAAAGTTTCAGTCCGATTGGAATTATGTATTCTCTTAAGTGCTTACCTTCATAAACCAAAGTCATAGATTTTTCAGCAACACGAACACTTCCTTTGTAAAGTGCTTTTGTTTCTTCTCCTGTTGTACCTCTTACAAGTAATACTTGTCCTTTTTTGATTTTTTGTCCGTCTACAATTTTTACATCGTCAGTTTTTCTGATTTTAATATCCATCTCTTCAGTTCCTTCAAAATGAACCTTGATGATTTTTTGCCCTCTACGCCCCTCAAAAACTTTTCTTCCTGTTGAGTTTGTAATTACTTTTCCATCTGCATCTTCTATTTCAATTGTTCCATCTACCTCTGTCAAAACAGCTTGTCTTTTTGGATTGCGAGCCTCAAATAATTCTTCCACACGGGGTAAACCTTGTGTAATATCTCCTACTCCAGCAACTCCTCCAAGATGGAAAGTTCTCATAGTAAGTTGTGTTCCCGGCTCACCGATTGATTGTGCTGCCACAATACCAGCTGCCATACCTATTTCTACAACTTCGTTGTTACCAAGGTCGTATCCATAACACTTTTTACAAACACCTTTTACAAGTTTACATTTTATAATTGAACGAATATGAACTTCATCTAGATCTGCTTTTGCAATATGTCTTGCAAGCTCTTCTGTCACGACCTGTCCTTTTTTAACAATTGTTTTTCCTTCGCTATCTTTAAGAGTTTTTGATACAAATCTACCTCTTACACGCTCTGCTATAGTTTCCCCAACTTCTTCTGAGCTAGCTCTTGTTATTAAATCTCCCTCTCTTTCTCCACAATCGTCTGCATTTACAACTACATCTTGTGCAACGTCTATAAGACGACGAGTAAGATAACCAGCATTCGCTGTACGCAAAGCGGTGTCAGTTAGACCTTTACGAGTACCATGAGAAGATATGAAGAATTCCAATACACTAAAACCTTCTTTAAAGTTTCCTTTTACAGGCAATTCGATAATGTCTCCACTCGGTGAAGCTACAAGCCCTTTCATTCCTACTACCTGCCCAAGTTGTGCCCAACTTCCACGAGCTCCAGAGTCAATCATTGCAAAAACTGGACCGTCTTTGTCCAGAGCTTTATCGTTGTAAGATAAAACTCTATCTTTTACATCTGTCCAAATATCTAATATTTTTGCGTGTCTTTCTGAATCTGTAAGCAAACCATCTTGATATTGTTCTTCTACTTCTTGTGCTTTTTTGTCGCCTTCTGCTAGGATTTCTGTCTTTTCTTCATTTTTACCAAAGTCTTGCATTCCAAGTGAATATCCAGATTTTGTAGCATAACGGAAACCAATTGTTTTGATGTCGTCCAAAGTACGAGCTGTAAATACTTGTCCGTAAAATTCAAGCAGGAAAGCAATAATTTGACCCAAAGTTTTCTTTGAAACAGTCTCATTATAAAATGATAATTTTTCTGGTAAAATTTCATTGAACAAAATTCTACCAACCGTTGTTTCAACTATTGGACCAATACCTTCTTCAAATTTAGACAAATTTTTGAAACGTACTTTTATCTTTTCTTTCAAGTTAATTTTACGATTTTTATATGCAAATTTTGCTTCTGTAGCGTCTGAGAAAAACTTTTTTACTTCCTCTTCAGTTTCAATAATTCCAGTCAAGTAATAACAACCAAGTACAATGTCATGCCCTGGAGTTACCACAGGACGACCAGTTGCTGGTTTCAAAATGTTAGTTTCTGCAGCCATTAGGTTTTCAGCTTCCCATTTTGCATCTTCTGTAAGTGGAACATGTACAGCCATCTGGTCTCCATCGAAGTCAGCGTTGAACGCAGGACAAACAAGTGGATGAAGTTGGATAGCTTTTCCTTCGATAAGAAGTGGTTTGAAAGCTTGAATACCCAATCTATGAAGAGTCGGTGCACGATTCAACATTACACGCCTTGTGCTAGTCACCTCTTCTAAGATATCCCAAACTTCTGGTGCGTTCGATTCTATAAATCTTGAAGCACTTCTTACATTATGAGCAAAACCTCTCTGAATTATTTTTGACATTACAAATGGTTTAAATAATTCCAAAGCCATTTTCTTTGGCAAACCACATTCACTAATTTTCAAACTTGGCCCAACCACA
Organism: Candidatus Magasanikbacteria bacterium; assembly: GCA_021648085.1. Taxonomy (NCBI): domain Bacteria; phylum Candidatus Magasanikiibacteriota; species Candidatus Magasanikiibacteriota bacterium. The sequence continues at coordinate 929,184 of JAKITS010000001.1, read as the reverse complement.
ATTACTGAACGCCCTGAATAGTCTACGCGTTTACCAAGTAGATTTTGACGAAAACGACCTTGTTTACCTTTCAAAATATCTGCCAAAGAACGCAGTTGGCGTTTTTGCCCAGTTGATGCTGTCACAGTCTTTGAAGTTCTTGCATTATTATCAATTAAAGCGTCTACAGCCTCCTGAAGCATTCTTTTTTCATTTCTACGAATTACCTCTGGTGCATTCAAATCTATCAATCTTTTCAAACGGTTATTTCTATTTATAACGCGTCTGTATAAATCATTTAGATCGCTTGTTGCAAACCTACCACCATCCAGTGCAACCATAGGTCTTAAATCTGGTGGAATTACAGGCACAGAAGACAATACCATCCATTCTGGTTTAATATTATTCTTCTTAAGACTTGTCAAAAGTTTTACACGACGAACAAGTCTGTCACGCTTTGCACCCTTACTTTTTTTGATTAATTCCTCTAAATTTTCTATTGTTTTACTTAAATCTAATTTTTTTAAAAGTTCTTTTACACCTTCCGCACCAATTTTTGCATCAAAAATATGTCCAAATCTCAAAGAAAGTTCTTGATATTGATTTTCTGAAATTAAACTCATCATTGAAATTTCTTTTAGCTCTTTTTCAGCATAAGAAAAATCTTCTTCAAGTGATTCTACTTTTTTATCTCTTTCGCTAGCTAAGTCTTCCAACAGCTTTGCATCTTGATTTTCTTTTACAGCTTCAGCAATTTTCTTTTTATACTGATTTTCAAGTTGTTTTTTCTTACTTTTAAACTCTTTCTTTAATTCTTCTTGTGTCTCGGCTTTTAGCTCTTCGTCTACTTTTGTAATTATAAAAGAAGCAAAATAAATTACTTTTTCCAAACCTTGAATAGACATATCTAACACCAAACCTATTTTTGAAGGAATTGAACGCAGAAACCAAATATGTGTGACTGGCGCTGAAAGCTCAATATGCCCCATACGCTCACGACGCACAAGTGAGTGAGTCACTTCCACTCCACATTTATCACAAGTTATTCCTTTATAGCGAATTTTTTTGTATTTTCCACAATAACACTCCCAATCTTTTGTAGGTCCAAAAATTTCCTCAGCGAAAAGACCAGCTTTTTCAGAGCGCTGTGTGCGATAGTTAATAGTCTCTGGCTTCGTAATTTCACCGTATGACCACCCTTTAATTACTTCTGGTGAAGCAATCCTTAAAGCTAATGCGTCAAAATCAGTTGAATGTAGCGCGTCACGATTTATAGTACTCATAAATTTATTTTTATTATTCCTTTGAACTCTTAGATGTTTTTCCACCTCTTACAGTGATATAACCATCTTCGGTTTTCTTTAAAAGTTCTACATCAAGAGCTAGACCTTTAAGTTCTCTTGTTAGTACATTGAATGATTCTGGAACATTTACTTTTGTAATTGGTTCCCCTTTAATAATAGACTCATAAGCTTTTGAGCGCCCTGGTACATCGTCAGATTTTATAGTTAAAATTTCCTGTAAAGTATGAGCTGCTCCATAGGCTTCCAAAGCCCAAACCTCCATCTCTCCAAAACGCTGTCCACCAAACTGAGCCTTTCCTCCAAGAGGTTGCTGTGTGATAAGACTATAAGGACCAATAGAGCGTTGATGAATTTTATCTTCGATCATATGGTTAAGTTTCAACATATAGTTGTAACCAACTGTTGTTTTATGATCAAATAGTTCACCTGTTCTACCATCGTGAAGTTGTAGTTGTCCATCTTCTGGAAAACCTGCTTTTTTAAGCTCTCCCTGAATTACTTCTTCTGGAATTCCATCCAAAGTAGGGATAGCAGCTTTATAACCAAGTGCATTCGCAGCTAAACCAAGATGAGTTTCAAGAAGCTGTCCCAAGTTCATACGAGATACAACTCCAAGCGGTGAAAGGATAATATCAACTGGTGTTCCATCTTCCAAGAAAGGCATATCTTCTACAGGAACAACACGAGCGATAACACCTTTATTTCCATGACGACCAGCCATCTTATCTCCAACCTGAATTTTACGCATATCTGCTACAGTCACTTGAACCTGTTTTACAACTCCAGCCTGCAATTTATCCCCCTCTTCTGCTGAAAATACTTTTACATCTATTACCTTTCCTTTGTCTCCATGTTCTAGATAAAGAGAAGAATCGCGAACATCTCTAGCTTTATCACCAAAAATTGCACGAAGAAGTCTTTCTTCTGGAGAAAGTTCTGTCTCACCTTTTGGACTAATTTTACCCACCAAAATATCACCAGAATGGACTTCTGCTCCAACACGAACAACACCTTCGGCATCTAAATTCTTTAATTTTTCTTCACTTACATTTGGAATATCACTTGTCACCAACTCTGGCCCAAGTTTTGTATCACGAATATCCAATTTATAGTCTTCAATATGAACTGAGGAGTACTTATCCGACTGAACAAGTCTTTCAGAAATTATGATAGCATCCTCATAATTGAATCCATCCCACATCATATACGCAACCAATACATTTTGTCCCAAAGCCAACTCACTACTCTCTATTGACGGTCCATCACAAAGTGACTCTCCTTTTTTAACATTATCTCCCAACCTTACAACAGGTCTTTGATTGATACAACTTGAAACATTTGAACGCACATACTTTTTCAATTTATGAGTATAAACCTCACCTTTTGAACTTGTAATCTCAATTTTATCTCCGTCTAAGTAAGTCACCTCTCCTGTAGCTTGTGCGTGTATAACATATCCGCTATTTTTTGCGGCATCTTTTTCCATCCCAGTTCCCACAAGTGGAGCGTCTGGAGTAATACAAGGTACAGATTGCCTCTGCATATTTGACCCCATCAATGCACGCGTAGCATCATCGTACTCCAAGAAAGGAATAAGACTTGTTGCAACACTTAAAATCTGATTTGAAGCAACATCTAAATAATTAACATCTTCCACTTTTACAATAGTGGACTCTGAATAAGCACGCGCTGGAATACGAACTCCCAAAATAAAGCCATCTCCGTCTACTGGTGTTGTAGCACTAGCTGTCACTGTGCGCTCCTCTTCAAAAGAATTTAAATATACAACTTCATTTGTTACACGAGGTTTTACTTTTATAGTTTTTGCTTTTGTATTCGCTAGTTTTTTAGCGATTGTTTTTGTAATTTTTTCACCACTTTCTACAATTCCTTTTATAGTTTTTGCTGAAACCTCATCTTCTGTAAAACGAGCCTCATTTGGAACCTCATTTATAACTTTTCTATAAGGTGTCTCTAAAAATCCAAAACTATTTATCTTTGAATATGTTGCCAAATGTCCAACTAAACCAATATTTGGTCCCTCTGGAGTAGAAATTGGACAAACACGACCGTAATGAGTTGTGTGCACATCGCGAACCTCAAATCCCGCTCTATCACGAGAAAGTCCACCTGGCCCCAAAGCACTAATACGACGCTTATGTTCCAATTCTGCCAAAGGATTTACTTGATCCATAAACTGTGAAAGCTGTGCACTCATAAAAAACTCATGTACAGAAGCAATAACTGGACGGGCATTTACAAGTTTATTTGGAGATAGCTTGATAAGTTCATAAGTACTCATCCTGTCTCTAATAATACGCTCCATTCTTGACAGACCTACTCTAAATCTATTTTGCACTAATTCTCCAACAGCACGCACACGCCTATTTCCCAAATGGTCAATATCGTCAGGCTCTTCTTGAGTGATGTTAAGTCTAATTATTTCTTTTATAACAGATGTCAATTTTTCTGGTGATAAAATACGATTTTCTTTCTTTTCAAAATCTTTATCCTTTAAACCAAGATTAAACTTGGTATTAAATTTATAAATACCAACCTTACTTAAATCATACCTTTCGAAATTGAAGAACATTGAATGTATAAGACTTTTTGCATTGTCTGCTGTAGCCAAATCACCCGGTCTAATACGCTTGTACACTTCAATCAACCCTTCCTCTTCGTTTGAAGATACATCCTTTTTCAAAGTATTCTCAATAAAGTCTATCGTTGGATGATTATTTACATCTTTGAACAAATCTATAATTTGTTCATCGTTAAGACCTGCAAAAGCACGCAAAAGTGCTGTTACAGCTATTTTTCGTTTTCTGTCTACTTTTGCCCAGATTACATTGTTTTGGTCTGTTTCAATTTCAACCCAAGCTCCACGATTTGGAATAATTTTTGCACCATAAAAACGACGTCCGCGAAGGTTGGTTGCTGTAAAAAATGCTCCCGGACTTCTGATAAGTTGTGAAACTACAACACGCTCAATTCCATTTACTACAAAAGTGCCACGCTCTGTCATAAGTGGCATATCCCCAAGGTAAATCTCCTGTTTAGTTGATTTTCCTGTTCTTTTGTTTAATAATTTAACTGTAGCGCGAAGTGGAGCCTCGAAAGTAATATTCTTTTCTCGGCAAGTTGTTTCATCAAATTTTGGCTCATCTATGAAATAGTCTTCAAAATAAAGCTCTAAATCACGACCTGTAAAATCGTTAATAGGAGAAACCTCCTCGAAAAGTTCTTTGATACCCTCTCTTAAGAACCAACTGTAAGAATCTTTTTGAGCCTGAATAAGATCTGGAACAGGTAAACTAGAGCTAAATTTTGTAAAAAATTTACGCTGTTTTGTCTTTAATGGCTGTCTCTTGTATATTGGCATAATTCCTATAAGAAACAATTAATAGAATTTTCTTTGGAATGAAAAATCTAAGTGTGTTATGATTTAAAAAATGTAAAAATTTGAAAAAGTCAAATTTTTTATACTAAATTTCCTTATTTAATTAACAAAAAATACGCTCTTTACTTAAGAACGCTCTTAATTACTTTTAATTTATCCCTCTTTCGATTTGTTGCATGGTTTCCTACTTTTGTACACTCCCGTGCAATAACCCGCGCACTCACGATTTGTTATCGTTTGGCGTAGATTTTTTAAAGCGGTCATTACCCTTGCTTTACACTTAATTTCATCGAAAATAAACGACAAAAATAAGTGAAAATAAAAGCGAACATAATTATATACTATTATCTTAATTTTGTCAAATAAACACAGACCGTTTTAGTAAAAACTACTTTAAAGATGTTTTATTAAGATGATTCCTATGATATAATTTATTTATTCTATATTATAGCACAACCTAATACGCAGACAAACCATTATAATTTTATGCCAAGAAAGAAAAAGCAACAGATAGACGCCTTTAATCCCAACTTATCTCGCGGTATTATTGCGATTCTTATTTTAGTTTTAGCAATAATTGTTACTTTAAGTTTTTTTCAAAATGCTGGAACAGTCGGAATTATAATAGATAAATGGATTTTAAGCTCACTATTTGGATTTTCCAGATACTTTGTACCTATTGTACTGGCAATTTTAGCCTGGTTTTTTGTAAAAGATGTAGAATACAACTACAAAACAACTCATGGAATTGGTGCTTTTTTATTTTTCTTATCTACCGCCGGATTACTTCATTTAAAATTTGATGCAAGTCAGATGTGGCTAAAAGCATTAGACGGAGAAGGTGGAGGTATTTTTGGAATGTTTGCTTGGCCATTAAAAACATACTTAGGCAATACCGCGGGTTTAATTTTATTAATAGGCTTTGTATGTGTTTCGCTTTTACTACTTTTCAACACAAGTATAGTCTATTTTATACACTTAAATAGAAAAGCTTTGGGAAGTGTAGGATCTATCGGCAAAAATACTATTGGTGGTGCAGAGTTTTTTGAAAGCAAGCCCAAAAAAGATGATATAAAAATAAATGGAATGTACGGAAAAGAAGGAAGTACAGAAAGTGATAATGAAAGTCGTGTTGGTAATTTTCTGGCTCGTAAGATAAAAAGTAAAGAAGAGCTTCTTGCAAAACCAGAAAAAAAACCCGAAGATGAGTCATGGGGTCAAAAAGTTGTAATTAAAGACTTGCCACCAATTCGACTTTTAACCACTAGAAAAGGAAAACCGACAAGCGGAGATATAAAATTAAATGTTAGAATTATTCAAGAAACACTTAGCGATTTTGGAGTAAATGTAGAAATTGGAGAAGTTCGTGTTGGACCAACAGTCACTCAATACTCTTTTACACCCGCACGCGGAGTAAGGCTTTCTAAAATTGCATCTCTTACAAACAATTTGGCACTTGCTTTGGCCGCTCATCCCATTAGAATTGAAGCTCCAATACCTGGAAAATCTTTGGTTGGGATAGAGGTTCCAAACCAAAAAGCAGCACTAGTGAGTATTCGAGAGTTATTAGAAAGTAAGATTTTTAAAGCAAGAAAACATGGAATGATGATAGCACTTGGAAAAGATGTGGGTGGTAAGGTTTGGTTTGCTGATCTACCAAAGATGCCACATCTTTTGATAGCAGGCTCTACAGGATCTGGAAAAACTGTATGTATGAACACAGTTATAATGAGTCTACTTTTTCAAAACACAGCAGAAACACTTCGTATGATTATGGTTGACCCAAAAAGAGTAGAACTTACTCTTTATAATGGAATTCCCCATCTTTTGACACCTGTAATAACGAATACTCAAGACACTGTAAACGCTCTTCGCTGGACAATAAACGAAATGGATAGGCGTTTTGAAACTCTTGCAAAAGCAGGAAATAGAGACATTACTTCTTACAATTTGAAACACCCGGACACAAAATTACCGCATATAGTTTTTATTGTAGATGAGCTTGCTGATCTTATGGCAACTGCAGCGAACGAGGTAGAGTCTGGAATTATTCGTTTGGCACAGATGGCTAGAGCTGTAGGAATTCACTTAATTGTCGCAACACAAAGACCAAGCGTAGATGTTATTACTGGTCTTATGAAAGCAAATATCCCTGGTAGAATTGCTTTTTCTGTGGCTTCACTTATTGATTCTCGCACAATCTTGGATTCTCCTGGGGCTGAAAAACTAGTCGGAAAAGGAGATATGCTTTTACAAACAGCCGACCTTTCAAAACCCGTTCGTATTCAAGGAGCTTTTATCTCTGAAGAAGAGTTAAAAAATGTTGTAAAATTCTTAAAAGTAGAAGGAGAAAATATTTATGACTCAAACATAATTTCAAAAGATGACGAAGGCGATGGAGATGGAAAAACAAACTCATTTGGTGGAGGATCTAGACACAAAAAAGATTTACTTTTTGACGATGCAAAAAAATTAGTAATAGAAGCGGGAAAAGCTAGTGCCTCGTACCTACAAAGAAGACTGCGCGTTGGTTATGCTCGCGCAGCAAGGCTTATGGATGAGTTAGAAGACGCTGGAATAATAGGGCCACAACAAGGCTCAAAACCTCGTGATATATTAGTCGACACAAGCATAGCAGAAGTTCCACTGAGTCAGGAAGAAATTTCTAATATTCCACAAACAAATGATACCGGTGCCGAGCTTAATATTTTTCAAGAAGAAGTCAAAAATCAAGAAAGTGTAGATATAAAAATTAATGAGCAAATTGATAATCCGTATGATGAAGAACAGTAATAATCAAGATGCTCAAGAAGATGGGAATATCATTTTGGATATTTGCACAAACCTAAAAAATGAAAGGATTTTCTCAAAAATAGACTTAGAGACAGCATCAAAAAAAACAAAAATTGGAAAACACTATCTAAAACTTATAGAATCTGGTGATTTAGATAGTTTGCCATTTGCAGATATTTATAAAAAAAATTTTATAAAAAAATATGCGAATTATTTAGAGATTAAAATAAATGAAGGGGTTTTAGATAATATTCTCACAAAAAAATCCACAAATTCAGTAATACCAAAACAAAATAAAACGAACTACTCGTCCCACAACCTTCCACTTATTTTAAGGATTATTTTGGTTTCTGCAATTATTTTAGGTTTTTTTAGTTATTTGGGTTTTCAAATACAAAACATACTTAAACCCCCTTCGTTAATAGTTTATTCACCTGAAAATGGTCAAATAACCCAAGAATACACAGCGGAGGTTCACGGAAAAACAAAGCCCGGGGTAAATGTTTTTATAAATGGAAAAGATATTAAAAGTACAGAAAGTGGTGAGTTTAATGAAACCATAAATTTGAATAATGGTTTAAACACAATTACAATTTCGGCGAAAAAAAAATATGGTAAAACTATAACAGAAACAAGGTATATTATATTAAAAGAAAATCAAGAATTTTCTTACATTGAGTAAATTTGACATACAAAAATAAAACGAATACACTATCATCAAGAGGGTTTGGGCTTTATTAAAAGTCCTTAATTAATCCTCTTTTTTTAACCATAAATATTGGAAATATGACAAAATCAGACGAGCAGAAGGGTAAAATGCAAGCGGCTCAAAGCGCGATAGACCAGATAAAACAAAGATATGGAGACGGTGCTATAATGAAATTTGGTGAGTCTAGAACAATGGATATTGCAACAGTTTCTACTGGTTCTATTTCACTGGACATTGCACTTGGTGTAAAAGGTGTACCACGCGGAAGAATTTTGGAAATTTTTGGGCCAGAATCAAGTGGAAAAACAACTTTGGCGCAACATATAATTGCAGAGGTACAAAAAGAAGGTGGAATCGCAGCATTTATAGACGCAGAGCATGCGCTAGATCCAGACTATGCTCGTAAAATTGGTGTAGATGTTGATAATATGCTGATTTCTCAACCAGACACTGGAGAGCAAGCATTAGAAATTCTAGAAACTCTTGTACGCTCAAATGCTGTGGATGTGGTAGTTATTGACTCGGTTGCAGCGCTTGTACCCAAAGCAGAGATAGACGGCGACATGGGAGCATCTCACATGGGTTTGCAGGCAAGACTTATGAGCCAAGCACTTCGTAAATTAACTGGAGTTGTAAGCAAATCCAAAACAATTGTAATTTTTATAAATCAAATCCGTCATAAAATTGGGGTATTTTTTGGAAATCCTGAAACTACAACCGGTGGAAATGCTTTGAAATTTTACTGTTCTATACGAATTGAAATAAGAAGGGCTGCTCAGATAAAACAAGGAGATAAAGTAATTGGAAATCGGGTAAAAATTAAAGTTGTTAAAAATAAAGTTGCAGCACCATTTAGAACAACTCAGTTTGATATTATGTATAATGAAGGGATTTCCATTCCAGGAGATTTACTAGATGTTGGTGTGGAATACAGAGTAATAGACAAGTCTGGAAATACTTACACATTTGGAGAAGAAAAATTAGGAGTTGGAAGAGAAAAAGTAAAACAATATATAAAGGCAAATAAAAAATTGATGGAAAAAATTAGAAAACAAATTTGGGAAGTTTTGGAAAAAGGAATTGCTCCACCAGAAGAACAAGGAAAACCTGGGAAAAAAGAAAAAATTCAAAAATAATATAAAAAACCTTGGGTTAAACCCAAGGTTTTTTTGACACAAGACATAAGAATATGTTAAAAATAAAATAGAAACCTACAAAGGAGGGTCGAATGCTCATTAAAAAAATGTCGGAAGAAGATTTTTTCTTATTACAAAAAATTGCAGAAGCACCAAGCCCAAGTAATTTGGAAGGTGCATTAACTTACGGGGTTATACACCCAATTTTTAAAAAACTAATTACAGAAAATAAAAAAAGCTGGACTATTCATAGTTTTATTGGAAATGCTGGAATTGTTTTAAAAACAGAACGCAAAAAAAGTAATCCTTTAAAAATAATGTTGGTTGGACATTCTGATAAAATTAGACTTCAAGTAAAACATATAGAAGCTGACGGAAAAATCAAAATATCAAGCTCTTCTTTTTTACCAACATCTCTTATATCTAACAAAGTCAAACTTTTTAGCCGTAAACCAGATAATCCAAAAGAATTTAATGTTTTTTATGGCACAATAGAAGGAATTCCGCCAATACATTTAGCAAGTCAATCTCTAATTTCTGGAAAAAAAGGCGTTTCTAGCTCTGCTTTATATTTGGAGCTTGGTGTTTATGGAAGTCATGCTGATTATAAACTAAAAAACCTTGGTATACGACCCGGAGATCCTATTATTTTTGATAGAAAAATTGAAAAAAGACTTTTTACTAACATTTTTTCTGGGCCATATTTAGATAATAGTGTTGGATGCTTTACTGTTGTTCAACTTGCTAAAATGTTTAGTAAAATACAAGATTTAGAAAATATTCAACTACTCTTTACTATTTCCGCACAAGAAGAAATTGGTAGATATGGGAGTATGGTCGCTGTTGAAAATTTTAAACCCGATATTTTGATTGCAATTGATGTAAGTCACGACTATGTAAACACCCCGAACATACTTTGGAGAAATTTTCCAGAGACAGAAATTGGGAATGGTTTCACAGTAGTTTGTGGTGCAATGATATCACCAATATTAAATAATATTTTAATAACAGAATCAAAGAAAAAGTCAATTCCATATCAAACTGTTATATGTTCAAGAGATACTGGAACAGATGCAAGTTCTGGTGTAAAAGTTGGTAGAGACACAGTAGCAATGTCGCTTGGTGTACCGCTTCGATATATGCACACAGCGTCAGAATTAGCGCACACAGGTGATATTATGTCCTTACAATATGCCGTATACAACCTTATACAATATATAAACCTAAAAGGATTAGATAAAAATTATTTTGTAACCAACCATCCTCAACTTCAAAAAGCTGATAAAATTACACAAATATAAACTACTTTTAAAAAGTAGTTTTTTATTGACAAAAAAAATTAATATATGGTACAAATAAATTAGTACCTTTACAATAAAAAGGAGGAGAAAATGAGTATATGTACAAAAAAAGGTAGCAGAACTGCCATAATGCTTGGCGCAAAATTTATTTTTTATCCGGACACAAAGTGTTTGGAAATATTAAACTATGAAAATGGTTTGTGGCAAAATATTTATTTTATAAAAAACAAAAAAAAGCAAATTGATTTTATTAAAAGTTTTTCACATTTCAAACAATTTGTAGAATTTTTGGCTTTTACTCTTGGAAGGGGTATAAACAAGCCATATGTAAGACATGGAAGGTGGGCCTGCACTTTATGCCTAAAATATGATTATAAATATTTTGTAATAAGGGATAAAAATGGATTAGTTTGGGATGAAGAAAGAAAACTTATCCAAATTATTCCTGAAAAAGACGATGCTCTTAATTGCGTAGAAATAGAATTGGGAAATAGAGGTGTAATTCCAGCCTATTTTGTTCAAAATAAAAATGATTTTTTTGCTCTTCTACAAATAATTTGTGAGACTCATTGGATTAAAATATCTAAAAAAGTAGAAAGTCCTGGTTATTTTGAAGTTAAATTTGAATCGGCTTAGAAAAGTCAAAAGAGCAGAAATATTCTGCTCTTTTTTTTTGAATTTTTTATTTAAAACCTGAAGGTTTCAATAATATGTTTTAAATCATCTTCATGTTCTGAATTTGTATAAATATATGAAATATTATATCCATTTTTATGAACATCTGTTCCCATTTCAAAAATAAGATAAGTTACACCAAGACCTTCAAATTTTTTAGTTGGATATTTTTTATTATTAATTGTTGTATTAAACTCATTAACTAATTCTGTACCAAATGAAAATCCTATTTCTATAGCAGGATACTGAAATGATGCCTGACCATCTGGAGCCACTGCTGTTCCTATTTCACCCAAAGTTTCTTTATTTGTTATATCTTTTCCCCAATCGCAAGGATATTCAAAGCTTATATTATCTTTTTGGTAAGTTTTAAAACATTCGTTATTTTCAGATTTATTAAATATTAAATAACTAGCACTTCCAACAATTAAAGTTGTAAGTACAATTGTAATTATTATAGAACTTAAGGAACTTTTCATATTTTTAAATTAATTAATAACTTTTATATTATACACCATAATAATAATAAGAAATTTTTATTTATAAAACTTCTCCACCTCTACACCAGTATAATAATATTTAACCAAATCAACCCAACTAGATCCCAGTTCGTCGGCGCGGATTTCTGCGTCTCGTTGACTCATACCTACTCCGTGACCAAACAAACTTTTGCCGTCACGAAGGTCGTAGTCTGCTTTTACAGAAACAAGCCAAGGCTTTTCACCTCCCCAAACTTCGGACCATGCTCTAGTTCTACCATCTGTGTTTCCAAAATATGGTGTTATCACTGGAGTTCCATTGTAAGTTATAATTGAACCTTTTGTAGCAGTAGCTGCGGCTGCGACTTTTGGCGCCAAAGTCTCGTGCAAATAACCAAGATAAAGCTGATCGCCGGTATGAGCTACCACATCAAAATTGCGTTTATCATGTTTACTACTATATTGCTGGATATAATATGCGTAAGTTCTAGCTGAAGTTAACAAAGCTTTTATGTATTCTACATTGTCATAATTTGTAGTTTCTCCTATTCCAGCTGTATAATCTTCAAACAAAACGTCATTTATAAGGTAAACATTCGCGCCATCTTGTGTCACTCTATATTCTGCAGCTCCTCTATATTTATTGAAATTTCTAGGACCTTTCCATGAAACCTGCCTTTCATAATTGCGAAGTGTAAAAACTGCACGCTCATTTGAAATAGGCTCAAGTCTAATATAATTTTTTGTGTTCAGAGAAATTCCACCACCGCTAAAAGTATAAATTCCAGCAGAATAACTCATTTTTGCAAGAGTTCCGCGAGGTAAAATACCTATCAAAACTGTACCTTCAAAAACATTATAATTGTCTTCATCAGAAACAAACTCAACAAAATTTGCATCTCGCCAAAGCCCTACACGAATTCTAGGTTCTTGTGATAATCTGTAAATTTCAATTGGTTCCCCACTAAGAACTGGCTCAACATAATGTGAGGGTGCATCGGATGTGACAGTGATTGGAATTTCCACAATTCCATCGCCCAATACTGTACCATCTACTTTCAACTGAAATCTAGCAGTATAATTTCCCTGTTTTGCTGGAGCACGCATAAAAAAAGTCTCTCGTAAAATTCCTCCAGAAGAAATAGGGTTATTTTTTTGTAAAATAGTATTTTTGTCTTGCCAGCTAGCATCTGCAAAAGACGCAAATTCTCCACTTGCCACACTTGTGCCACCAGCCACAAAAGAATAATTTTGCCATGCAGACTCCCCCACATTTTGATAACCCAAAATTATTTTTATTTGCTCTCCTCCAACTGCTGTGATTTCTGGTTTATTCAAAATAAAACGCTGAGCTTTGTAAATTGTTGTTGAAACCTCCTCTTTAGTTTCTACTTTTTCAATTTGCGTAATTTTTGCTTTTTGTATTTCTGGAGCATTTATTACTTTAATTTTTAAAAAGAAATAACTTCCACGAACCCAACTATAATTTTCTGCTGCAAGATAAAATTTTTCTGTGTATTCCCCGACTTTATTTGGAGCTATTAGGTCTATTTTTAACTCTCCAATTTGACCTTGATAAGTATCTTTAGAAATTGTTGCAGTCTGATCACTTCCAATCCAGTTTGAACCACGAAATAATGAGTCGTGATATTTTGGCTCAATTGTATAAGCAGAAATAAAATTAGATCCACCAGCATACCACACTTTTGTACCAGTGTTTTTAAATCGGATTGTGACAGTTTCACTTGTTCCTGCTGGAATTACTATAGGATCACCAATAGATTGATCTACATATTTTGCAGAAAATCCTGTGTCTCGGATAGTTGGATGGTCTATTGCTAACACATCATTTACAAAAATAAAAGGTGTTAAAAATAATAAAAATATAAAAAAATTTCTAAAAAAAATCATAGTTTTTGAGGATATCATAAAAAAGATTAAATTTGATTAAAGACTATCTCAAAACATCATTTCTATTAAAATATAAAAATTTTGGCTACGACTTCAAGAAAAAATATTTCCGAAGTTAAGGCTGAGCAAAAATTTTTTCTTTTCGTCTCGCTCAAAATTTAGAAATTTTAATAATGAAAGTATATTTTGAGATAGTCTCATCTGATATTTAATTATACCATAAAAAAACAAGATATATTACAGAAAGAATAAAATAAAACTCTAAAAAATATCCCCAAAATAAAAAAGCCAGAAATTTAATCCTGACTTTTATTTTAAGAAGTGAATACATTTTCTATATCACTTTCAGCATATAATTTATCTCTTTTTATTTTTTTAGAATTTTTCACAGCCGTTTTATATCTTTCTTTCTTTTTAACCAAATATACTTCTGTTGATTCAGCAGATTCAGCAGTAATTTTATTTACATCCATTACAGCACCTTTACTAAATTTTGCCATACTTATATTAGCAAAGACAAAACTTGCCTTTTCATCGTCATCTTGATTGTTTGTAAGATCTTTTTCACCAAAAGGCCTCATTAAAACAGCTTCGTCAAAAACAGCCCCAAAACAATTTGTATAATCAAAAACAGTTCCTCGCAAATTACACCCTGAAAAATCTACATTTTTCAAGATAGAATCTGTAAAATTTACATAAGCAAAATCTATTTCACAAAGTTTTTGTTCAGAAAAATCAACACACATACACAATGCACCTCTAAAAGAGGTTCTTATTTTACTATTTGAAACATAAAAAAGATTATCTCGAAAAATTACACTTCTTAAGTCTGTGCCTATAAAACTAACATCTACCAAATAAGCTCCTTCGAAGTTTACACCTCTAAGGTTTGCAAAATCCAAAACAATTCTTCCATTAAAACGGTCTGATCTTCTAAATTTTGATAAAGCTGTTTTTGCACCATTTTCCACAATATCATCAATAAGCTGTCTTCTTATTTGATACTTAGTCAAAACTTTTTCGTCTTTTTGCTGTTTCATTTATACTACCCCTTTATTTTTAAAGAACTTATTGCTTTATTTTGTACCATTTTTATACTAATTTGTCAAAAACAAATCGTTGTGAAATTACTCTCAAACTGATATAGTGATTATAGAATAATATATGAATATGTCTTTGAACAAAAAAATTGCACACAATACAATAATTCAAATTGTTGGAAAAATAATCTCAACAATTTTAGGTTTGATTGCAATAGGAATGCTCGCCAGATATTTAGGGCAAGAGCGTTTTGGTTGGTATATTACGGCAATTTCATTTTTACAATTTATTGGGATTGTGATTGATTTTGGGCTAATTCCTGTCACATCACAAATGATGAGTGAAAAGAAATTTGATAAAACAAAATTATTCCAAAATTTACTTGGATTTAGGTTTTTAAGTTCTGTTTTGTTTTTATCACTTGCGCCACTTATTGTCTTGTTTTTCCCTTATCCAGCAGAGGTGAAAATTGCAATTTCCGTGTTAGTTTTGGGTTTTGTAGCGGTTTCAATGAACCAAGTTTTGATAGGTTTTTACCAAGAAAAACTAAAAATGCATATTCAAGCTTTGGGCGAAGTAGTAGGAAAAATTATTTTAGTTGTTGGACTTTGGCTTTTAATAAGTAAAAATGCAAATTTTTTACCAATTATGGCTTTAATTACAATTTCTAGCATTTCTTATACTGCCGTGCTTTGGATACGAGCTTTCAGAGAAAACACAGCAACACTTCGTTTTGACTGGCATATTTGGAAAGCGATTATCCAAAAATCTTGGCCAATTGCGATTTCTATAGTTTTCAATGTGGTTTATTTGCGTGGAGATATTTTACTACTTTCTATTTTCAAAAGCCAAGCAGAAGTTGGAAGCTATGGTGCCTCGTATAGAATTTTAGATGTCGTAGCACAAACTGCCATGATGATAATGGGTGTTTTACTTCCTATTCTAGCATACAATTGGTCTAGAAATTTGAAAAAGAAGTTCTCTTACAGATTGCAAATGTCTTTTGACACAATGATGGTTTTTGCAATTCCAATAACAGTTGGAATTATCGCTCTCGCTGAGCCTATTATTTCACTTGTTGTCGGTGCTAATTTTACAGATTCTGTATTTCTTTTGCAGATTTTGTCTTTAGCAGTTTTTGGAGTATATTTGGGGGCTGTTTTTGGTCACACTGCTGTAGCCATAAACAAACAAAAACAGGTGATGTGGATTTATATTTCAAATGCCGTAATAACTCTTACGGGATATTTAATTTTTATCCCAAAATTTGGTGCATTCGGCGCAGCTTGGATGACGGTTTTTTCTGAATTTTATGCAGGAATTTTACTTGCAATCGTAATTTGGAGATACACAAAAGTTCGTATAAAACTTGGGACTTTTATGAAAGCAATTCTCTCCTCTGCAGTTATGGCCGTGGTTATTTTATCTCTTCAAGATTTAAATATAATATTTTTAGTATTAATTGGTAGCTCTATTTACTTCGCTACTTTATATATTCTCGGCGGTTTTTCCAAGGAAACTGTAAAGGAGATTATCTCTTTGAAAAAATAAATACAAAAAAGAAGTTTAACAAAACAAACAAAGATCTCCAATAATTTAGAGATCCTTGTTTATTTTTAATTTACCAATTTTAATTTACGAATAATAAATTTAAAAGGAATAAGAAGTATACTCCAAGGTAAAACAGACAAAATTACCGGGATAACTATGTTTGGATCTACAAAAAATTTCCCAGCCAAATAAATTGCCAATGTGAAATTCATATAAGAAATACAAATTGTGATTGTAATTCTGTCTTTTTTGTCTCGCCAAAAAACCACAAAATACCCCAAAAAATGTACAATTATAAAAAATACAAATGTTAAAAATAAATAAAATAAAAATTTTCCCTGCAAACCACCGATTATTACATCTGCTTGTTGGGAGACAACACTTACTATCAAAAGTCCTAGGAGAACTGTTGATATAGATTTGAAAGATTTGTAGGCTGGTTGTATTTTTTTGTACCAAAAATATTTTACAATGTTTGCCAAAATAAATGGAATAAATATAACTTTTGCAAGTGAAACAAACATATCATACATACTCACATCTACATTTGCGCCAGCCAAAACTTTTATCACAATTGGAACTGTAAATGGCGCCAAAAGTGAGGTTGAAATTGTAAGAACTAGCGCTAAACTCTGCTTACCTCCACAAATTTCCGAAAGAAGAGGTGCTGTCATACCACAAGGCATTACAGCGAGCAAAAGAAATGCTATTGCCAAATTTGGAACTAACGACAAAGTGACAAAATATACAGCAATTGGAAGTAAAATAAGCATCACCAAAATCACAACCACAAACATTGCTTTATCTTTAAAATATCCAAGAGTTTCACGCAAATCTATTTTTAAAGCACTCAAGAAAAAAATTGAACCAAGAAAAAGTGTACTAAATGAAGCAAGTTTTACTGTTTGAGTAGGAAAAAGAAGACTTACCAAAAGTGAAACTGACAAAACAAAAAGATAAGAACTCGCAAATTTGTTTAAAATATTTTTCAAAGACATTTTGAAGATTTAAATTTTATATACTTGTATTTTACAATATTTTACTCTCTTACACCAAATTAACAATAATTTTAACTTTTATTTTTTACTTTTTTATGATTAAATAACTACACACTCAAAAAAGGAGAAAATCGTGAAAATAAAACCACTGCCCTTTTTAAAAACCCACGTTGCAAATATTGCACAAAACCCTGATCTTGGATTAGTTTTTCTATATTCAGAACCTGAAAAAACAAATGGTCTAACATCTGTATCACACGAAAGTTTTACAAATGATCAACTTCAAATAGCAAAACACATGATACAACATTTTGCAGAAATTACTAGAGATGATTTGAAAACAGAATTTCCAAAACCTTGGGTTGAAATTCCAGAATGGAAACCTGCACGGCTTACTGATTGGGATATAAAAAAAATAGAAAGCGATATAGTCAAGATAAAAGCTATGATGCAATCTATAGAACGTTTAACCATAGACAAAACCGACCCAGAGTTTAAATTATTTTGGGAATTAGCACGTCAAGACGGTGAATGTAAAAGAATTTGCAAAAAAATTATAAGACAAATAGACGAATTCGTTTTATTTGCAAATCGTAGAATTTTAGGTGTGCAGGTTTGCTGTAACATAATAAACCTCCCCAAAGATTCAGAGGAATTTGAATCTGCATTACATTCTGGCGGACTAGAACTGGCAAACGATATTATAAAAGCATTCTCCTTTGACGAAAAAATGGATATACTCGATGCAGGACTGTTTGGCTATGGAGGTATTAAAAATGAAGATTCTGCACCACGAGAAGTAGCCCCAGAATTTGTAAAACTTTTACGAAGTTTACTTTTGCATGAATCTATTCGCCATGGGTATAGACAATAAAATAAACCCCGCATAAATTAATATGCGGGGTTTTTTAAATAATTTTTATTTCATCAATTCATCTACCCTGTTTTTAAATTCATCATCGGAAAGTAAAATTTCTCTAACTTTTTTTGGTGTTGCAATTACTTCTATTTTTTGTCTGGCAGGCTCACCTTCTACTACTTTTTGTTCTGATTTCATTCCTTTTAACTCAATTCCGCGAGCTTTAAAAAGCATAATAAGTCGCCAATGTTCGCCGTCATTCCAAGGGTCGGCAGAAACAAAAGTAGTCTCTTCTGGCATAGTTTTATTTTTTATTAGTCAACCTTTTTAACTTCTTTTTTAAATCGGTTATTCTAAGCTCTCTATTTACCAAAAATTTATTCATTTTCTCTGAACGCTCCACTTGAGTTTTAAGTTTATCGTGATTATGTTTTTGCTCAAATGCACTAGCAATTAAAAAAGACATAATTCTAATTAAATCTACCTCTATTTTATTCCAGTTTCTGGACCTTCTGTCTTCATCAAACCCAATAAAACCAAACTTTTTTCCTTGAATTTTAAGTGGAAAAATAATAATAGCTTTTATGTTTTGTGGTATAAAAATTTCCTGCAAATCTGTTGGTAATTTTTTTACATCGTCCACAACAAAATCGCCATCTGTTTTTAATAATTTCAAAAAAGAAGGAATATCTTTATATTTTATATCTTTTAATTTTTTTATCTGTGGCTCAACACCTTTTGCAACCCACTCGTATGTATTTTTTGTGTGTGTTTTATGTTTAAAATCCTCAAAAATATAGACACGGCTAACATCTGTATGCTCGCCTATTTTTTGCATTGTGTAGTTCATTTTTTCCTCGAAACTAAAAGAAGATGAAGCCAACTTAAGAGCTACTTTTGCTAAAACTTCCTGCTGTCTAATTAGGTATTGCAAAAAATCAGAAGCACCGTCTAGTGCTCTACTATAATCAAAAGACTTTACATCTTGCAAAATTTTTCCATCTTTATTGTGAACTTTCTTTTTCTTCATATTTTGCAAACAGTTTGCAATTTTAGACTTAAAATAAAACTATTTTTTTAATTTATCAATTCTTTTCCTTATTTTTTTATTCTCTTTTCCAATCTTCTTTTTATCTTTTTCTACACTCACCCTCAATTCATAAAAATCTTCTAAAGCTTGTTCTAGTTTTTTATTTTGTATTTTTATCTTTTTCTCAATCTTAACTAACTTTTTACTTTTAACTTTATATTTTTTTGTTATTTCTTCTAATTTTTTATTTTTTATCTCCAACTCAGTAGTTTTTCTAATTAATGCATACATCCATTTAATAATTCCATAACTTGCAATAGCCAATCCTATCGGAACTAAATTTTCTATAAAAGTTAAATTTAAAACAAAAAATTCATCTAAAAAATCTTCCAAAGATCCAAGAAAAAATAATGAAAGCCCTAAAAATAATGGGATAAATAAGATTTTTTGTTCATAAATTCTTGCAATTACACCTATCCAAACTAAAATAACCAAAGCCGTAAGCCCTTCTGAAAAAATATCTCTATAGCTTACACCTAATACAGGTACTGTAGAGATAAACACAGTATAAACCAACAAAAGACTAAACAAAATTAACCCCAACAGTGGAACATAAAAACCTTTTAACTTTTTTATTTTATTTTTCAGAATAATTTTATATAAACTTTTACTTAATTATACACAAAAAACCATTTTTTTACAAAATAAAAAATAGAGCTGTACACACTCTATTTTTTATTTTTTAAATTTAGTAACGGTCGTCACGTGGTTTTGGAGGTCTTGCCTCGTTAACAGTGATTGCTCTTCCGTCTAGCTCATACCCGTCTAATGCTGCAATAGCGGCAGTAGCTTCTTCTTCTGTACCAAAAGTTACAAAACCGAATCCTTTTGAACGGTTAGTAGCTCTGTCAGTAATTATAACAGCTTCTTCAACTGTTCCGTACTGTGCGAACAACTTTCCTAAATCGTCTTCAGTTGCTCCCCAGCTAATGTTTCCTACAAATAATTTCTTTGACATGTTATCTATTTAAAATATAAAGATTTCGAACTGTGTTTTTGCTAAGTGTATCTTTATAAATTAAACTGTACACATTTAAATTTATTACTGACACGGAAAAACAAACGTTCTAAGAAGAATTATACCATTATTTTAATTAAATGTCAAGTATTTTTGGATAATTTACTTAATTTTCTTAATTAATCCTGCTATCTCTGAATAATGTTTATTTACAATTTCTGGTTTTCTAAAATTTTCTGCAAATTTTGCCAACTTTTCACAGGCTTTTAAAAGATCTTCCTTTGTTGGATTATCAAAATCAGCCCCAACATCTTCAAAAGTTTTTTTAATTTGCAACTCTATACTCATCTTCTTTATTTTTTCAATTTCTTTTGGATCTACGCCATCCTCTCCCATATCATCCAAAACCTCTTTGTGTGCTTTTATAAAACACTTTATAGTTGCGTCTCTTACATCTTTTGGTGTTACTTCTTTTGTTGTATCCACTCCATACACTAGTTTTGTCATACTTTTTTTAAATTAATATTAATTTTTTATTTTTTCTGCCCAAATATTTCTAAAATTTTATGCCAATGATTATGTCCTTTTGTGTTGTCATAGAAATCAAAAACTTTTGTTTTAATATTATAAAATCCTGCATCTTTAAATATTTTTTGTAAATATTCATTAGATAAATCAGACTTACTATTTACATCTAGTTTATCAAAAGTTTGTACAAAAAACCAGCCATCTTTTTTTAAATTAATATAAATTGTCTTAATAAACTCTTTTTTATTTTTTATTTTATGTATCACATAATTTGAGTAAACTAAATCAAATGGTTTATCTTTTGATTCAAACAAATATTCCAAATCAACTCCAGTTTTCAAATCCACACCATCTGCTTTCCATCCTATTTTTTTTAAATCCTCAACATCAGAAAAATTACCTGCACCCAAATCTAAAGACTTTCTTGGTTTATTAAATTTTTCTATTACAAATTGTTTCAAATGTTTATTCATATCTTTATTATATAATAAGTTCTTATAAAAACAAAAGGCCGTTTAATAAAAAACGGCCAAGTTAAAATTATTTTAAATACAACAATGAGGATCTTCTTCTAAATAGTCGCCCATCTGTATTAAAGCACGCGCCCTACAGCCCCCACACTGATATTTTATCTTACAACTCCCACATTTACCTTTTAAATTCATTCCAAGCATATTTCGTACTATTGGATTGTTTTGATATTTAATATTCATTTGCTCTATATCTAAGTCAAAAACATTCATCATTGAAATATCTAATAAAGCACAAGGTGTCATAGTTCCATTAGCATTTACATTAAAAGTAATCGCCGCAGCTCCACAACCGTCAAAAACTAATTCACCCTCTTCACCAAAATCACTTTTTCCTCTAAGAATACATTTTAATGGGTCGTTTGTTGTCACATTAATATCTGGAAAAATCTTTTTCAATCTATAAATTTCTTTCAAAAAAGAAAATTTTTGATCACGGGTCATCCACAAATCTCCTCGTCCTATTGCTTTTCCTGCAGGATGTATAGCAGAAAAACTAACTCTTTTACATCCAATATTTTTTGCAAAATTAACCATTTTCTCCATTTCACAAATTTGTGATGCTTGTATAGTTGAACGCATAGATGCCACCAAATTTGGGATATTACTTTCAACAACTAATTTTAATGCATCTACAGCTTTTGAAAATGCACCGTCATAAACACGAAAACTATCATGTTTTTTTGGGTCTAAATTATCCAAACTTATAGAAAGTACGAAACGCTGAAAATTTAACTCTTTAATTAATGAAAGATGTTTTTTTGTAAGTAAAAGACCGTTTGTTGTTAATGTTACAAAATCTCCACCGCTGAACCTTACCTGCCTTAAAACATCTTCAAAACTATCATGCAATAAAGGTTCCCCTCCAGAAATTACAATTTCTTTATAATTTTGGCTGAACTGCCTAGCAAATTTAATTATTTTCACAATTTGATTAATTGGCATATCTTTCCTAACCTGATTGTCTGCTCGACAGTGCTGACAACTCATATTACATCTTCCAGTAATTTCAATCTGAATCTGTCCAAACTCTATTTCATAGATTATATTTTCTGTTTCAACCTCTAAGCCTTTTATTTGAGTTTTATATTCCATCGTCTTTCCTCTTCTTTGAGTTTTTAGAAAAAATGAAGGGAGGAGAACCTCCCTTCTGTTTCAAAAATTAGTCACATATACTGCAACTACCTTTGCCGATACGCACTTTAATGCGTTTTTTAACTACTTTATTTTTCATTGTTTTACCTCCTTTTTACCCATATTATTTTATTAATTTTTAGGCTAGAAACTTATAATAAGTTTCTATTTAATTTAATTAACCTAAAAAAATAATAAATAGAAATAGGACTTTGAGTTTAATGTTAAAGAACTAATAAAAATACTATCATTATTCTTCTATTTTGTCAATAATTTTAAAATCTTACCAATTAAAAAAGTTAGTATAAGACTATATACTAACTTTTATTTATTTTAATATAAAAATTAAAACAATGTTGCCACATAATTATGTATTAAATACCCAATCACCAAGACTAAAACAAAATAATATATTGTCCAACCTTTTGTAGCGGGAAAATATCTTGCCATTATGCTAAAATTTCCTTTGTACCATTTTTTGACACCAAACCAAGAAATTGCGTTTGCCCCAACTGAATCCACCAAAAGAATATAGAAGAATATAATCCAAAATGTTGTCATATTTTTTGATTAAGAATTATTTTTTAAAATACTAAGTTTATTTTACCATTAAAAAATTATTTTTTCAACTTTAATAATCTTGCATTTATAGCAACAATTACAGTACTAAGCGACATCATTCCTGCGCCAATTGCTGGCGAAATCACAACTCCGTACCCAATCAAAACCCCTGCTGCCAAAGGTATGGCTACAGCATTGTACCCAGTTGCCCAAAATAAATTTTGTATCATTTTTCTGTAAGTTGCTTTTCCAAAAATAATTAATGAAACAACATCTTTTGGATTGCTATTTACCAAAACTATGTCCGCAGTCTCGGCTGCCACATCTGTGCCAGACCCAATCGCTATACCAACATCTGCCAAAGCTAATGCGGGAGCATCGTTTATGCCGTCTCCAGCCATTGCCACAAACTCTCCTTTTTCTTGTAGTTCTTTTATCTTTTCCTGTTTTTCGTGTGGCAAAACTTCTGCAAAAAATCCATTCAATTTTAATTTATCAGAAACATTTTTTGCAATTTTTTTGTTGTCTCCTGTCAGCATAAAACACTTAATTCCCCTATTTTTTAGCTCTGAAATTGCTTCAAAGGATTCCTTTCTTATTTTATCTTCTAGAGTAAAAACTCCTACCAAATCTTTGTCCACAACTATAAAAACAAGAGTAGCAACATCGTCTATTTTTATATTTTTTGGTATTTTCAATTTTCTTTTTTCTAAAGCTTTTTTACTTATAAGTTGAATTTTTTGTTTATTTACAACACCTTCCACACCTTCACCTTTTAAAACTTTAAATTTTGATACTTTTAATATTTTTAGTTTATACTCCTTTGCTTTTTCGATAATTCCTTTTGCAATTGGGTGTTCTGAATTTTTTTCCAAAGAAGTTGCAAACTGTAAAACCTGCTTTTCTTTGTATTTTTTATCAAACAAAACAATAGAACTTACTCCAAATTTTCCTTCTGTAAGTGTTCCTGTTTTATCAAAAACAATTGTTGTTATCTTTTTTGCATTTTCAAATGCAGTTCTATTTTTAATTAAAAGACCGTTTTTTGCAGAAACAGATGTTGAGACAGAATTTACAAGAGGAATTGCAAGTCCTAAAGCGTGCGGACAAGCAATCACCATAACAGTTGCCAACCTCTCTATTGCAAAAGCCAAATCTGGTCCATAAAAAAACCAATACACAAAAGTTCCAAATCCTGCAACTATTGCTATCATTGTAAGCCAGCGAGCTGCAACATCTGCAAGTTTTTCGGTTTTAGATTTTGATTCTTGAGCCTGTTTTACCAAGTTTATAACTTTTGCAAGATAAGAATCTTCTCCCGTTCCAGAAACTTTAACCTCCAAAATTTTATCCCCATTTATAGAGCCTCCTATTACAACCGCTTTCAATCCTTTTTTTACAGGCTTAGATTCACCCGTAAGCATAGACTCGTTTATATAACTAGATCCTTTTACAATTATTCCGTCTGCTGGAAACTTTTCACCAGCTTTAATTAAAACAACATCATTTTTTTTAAGTTTTGATATTTTAACATCTACTACATCTCCATTTTTTAGTAAATGGGCTGTGCTTGGCATAAGTTCTGCCAATTTTTCCAGTGCTTTTGATGCTCCAATTATAGATTTCATTTCTATATAATGTCCCAAAAGCATTACATCTATTAAAGTAGCAAGCTCCCAAAAAAAATACTTTCCTTTTAGTCCAAAAACAACTGCGGTGCTATAAAAATAAGCAACAGAAATTGCCAAAGCAATTAGCGTCATCATTCCCGGTTTTTTCTGCCTTAATTCTGTAAAAATACCTTTTAAAAATGGCTTTCCACCCCAAAAAAATATAAAACTAGAAAGAGCAAACAAAACATATTTATCACCAACAAAACTTAGTTCAAAATTTAATAAACCCTGAACAAGAGGAGAAAGTACCAAAATTGGCACTGTAATAATTGCGGAAACAATAAATCTTTTTTTATAATCTTTCATCATCATTTTGTGATGATTATGATTTGCACTTTTCTTACTATGCCCTTTTACATCTTTATGTTTATTATGTGAGCCTTTCATTTTTACAAGTTTTGTTCCGTCCATTTCACATTTTCCCGGTTTACTATATTCCATCTTACATTTTGGACATTTATATTTTTTCATACCCTCCTTTTTTAAATTATATATTATCAATTACTTTTTTTAGCTTTTCTTCTATAATTTGTGCCGTATTTTCCAGATCTTTATTCTCCACAAAGCTCATTGCAACAGTTGGAAGTATGGCGGAAACAAAAGTATCACTATTTTTTTGGTAAACTATCACATTGCAAGGCAACAACAACCCAATTTCAATCTCGGCTTGAAGTGTTTTGTAAGCATTTGGCGGATTGCAAGCACCCAAAATAATATAGTTTTCAAAATCAACATTAAGTTTATTTTTTAATGTTGATTTTACATCTATTTCCGTAAGAACTCCAAACTGCTCTTTTTGTAGCTCTGCTTTTGTCTTTTCTATTGTTTCTTCAAAAGAAAGATCCACTTTTTTACTATATCCGTATTTCATATTATTTATTTTTTAATATTAAGTTTATATATTATACCAAGAAAAAGAAGAAAATATATAACTTTATATTTTATTTTTTAAGTAAAAGCTCCAAATCTATCTCCAAATCATCAAAACGATTTTTTAAAACATCTTTTGAATCCTCTACTCCTTTATTATAAATATTTTCTCCAATATTTTGTAAGAAAAAATCCAAAACTTCCTCTCCAGCTATCATTCCAGGTTCTTCATCTCGCTCTTCTGCAAAAAAAGTAATTAATTCCCTGACAAAATATTTCCTTTCTTCACTTGAAAGTATATCCCACCTTCTTTTTATTTTGTTCATATTATTATAAAAATTGATATATTTATATAAATATATCCTTATAAATTTTGAATTTATTTCGGATATACGCTGTTATACCTCATTCCGCTCCGCTCCATTGCGTATAACATTCCAGTATATACGATGTTTTGCGGAACGCAGTGGAGCAAAATATGGGAGAGCGAAATGCAACGAGTGAACCACATATACTGTGTTAGGCGAGCCGAACGGAGCGATAGCGAAGTGAGAGTGCAACGGGGCAAGTTTATAGCGGAGCGGAGGGCGTGGCCTATTTTTCTAAAATTTTTCAATCATTATTATTGTTATAGAATTTTATCTTTAAAAGAAATTTTGATTTTTCGTCTGGGCTTTTGGGAAGAGTGGGAATTAAAGGGGTGAATTCTCCCTTTCTCAAACCCCTTATTCTTTACTTATTCCCCAAACACTTCGTTCAATTTACTTCTAGTACTTGGCCCGACATAACCAAAACCAATATCAGTACTATCCTTTATTACACCGTATTTTAATTGGAATCTTTGAACTGCTTTTTCTGTGAGTATTCCAAAATATCCTGTTGTTAATCTTTCTAAATATATGGAAGGTAAGGTAGATAATAATTTTTGTAATCTTCTAACATCATTATTTTTCATTCCTATTTCTAATCCTTTTGTGAATAAAGAAGATGTTTTTATTTCTTTTTTAACTTCTACTTGTTTTTTAATGGATTGTTCTGTTTTTTCTATTATTTTATTATTAGAATCATTAACAAACTTAATTGTAGATGGACCAAAATACCCAGTACCAACAGATAACTTTACTGGCTTAAGTATTTCATTATAATATTTATTTTGAAATTTAATTAAAGCATTTTTAGTAGCTCTACCAAAAAATTCTGTTTCATAGCCAGATGACCCAGACTCACCTTTTGATGAAAGTGTAAATCTATTATTATTTAAATACTTTTGTAATTCTTTTACATCTCTTCCTGACATTCCAACTCTTAAACTACGAGTAAATTTATAGCTTTGTTTCTTAGAAGTAGAAGTATTTTCTTGTTTTTCAACTTGTTCTTTTATTTTTTTGTTCTCTAATTTAGTAAAAGTTAAATCAATTCTGTTTTTTAACAACTCGTTATATTTAATTTTAATATCATTTATACCATCTTTATTTAAATCAATATTCTTTGTCTGTTTTGGATATAAATATATGGCAACAGGATCAGGATTTAGAACAAGCTTTATTCTTCTATCCGACATATCTAACTCCTCAATTTTAACGATATACTTTTTATTGTTTCTGTAAGCTACAAAACCAATCATAGAATTTATATAAGCTAAAAAGTTTTTTCCTTTTGTATTTATAATAAACCCAGATTTTGTTTGACCCATACCAATACTAGTGTCCGTTGTTCCATTTCCAATTGAATGTGGCAAGACGTATCCACCACCCCCGCTAACACTACTAGCAGCTGAACCAAATACACCAAAAGTAGTGAAATGATTAGTCTCACAAGACACAGTATTAGCTGTTGTATTTACTGAACAATTATCTAAAACAGACCAAGCACTACCAGTCCAATAATAAATAGCCAATGTAGTTTCATCTAATTCGCTTACATCACTATCAATATAAGTAATGGTAATAACTATATTTTTATCAAAATTTTGTATAGCTGTATTCACATCTTCAAAAGCGGTCAAATTGTAGGTATGTTCACCCACTATACTTGTTTCACTAGGAGTATTCGTAGTTAATATTACAGCATTAGTGTTTAGTTTATTTAATTGAAATTCAACACTATAATTAAGAGTAGAAGAAAAATTAGCTGGCACATTTAAAGAAAGATTTGCTGTGCCAGAATTAAAATTAATAGTAGCTCCAGTGGAAACAGTAACTGTGCTAAATTTTATTTCTTCAACCGCTGCTGAGCCTGTACAACCTAAAGTTGTAAAAGTATTATCGGAACTTGTGCCTTGGTTTTGGGCTAAATCTTTTGATCTAACTCGGTAATGATATCTTGTACAAGGTAAAAGATTAGACAATGAAATACTATGATCAGTTACACGTGTTGGTGTATTTGTTTCAATAGTAGATGTAGTATAACTAGAGGTAAGTCCATAATCTACTATACTAGAACCTGCTTCATTGGTAGCCCAAGCAATAGCTGTTGTAATTGAAGTTGGAATGGAAGTAATGCTAGAATTAATTGGCAGAGTAAAATCTTCAGTTATTACCTTATCAAAATGTACTGCCCAATTATATAATGTATTACCATAAAGTGATGAGGTAGGATCGGTATCACGAAGATTACCAGCAGGAGACCCAACAATTTGAGCACCTGGTACAGTTCCAGCTACTCCAGTATATGCATAACGAAGTTTTTGACCACTACCAGTTGGAGTACTGTCTAAAGTTACTTTAACAGTTTCTGAATCTAATAGCTCCACACTACTAATACTTGCTGAAGTAGTCGAATCATAGTATTCAAAACCATAATTGTTACGAGCACTAACTAAAGAAGTATCAAAAGCTAATTCTCCTGCTGGTACATGAAATTGAGCATAGATAACATTATCATTTCTTACAATAGTATCTGGACTAAGAGGTCTCCAAGCCTCACCATCAATGACAACTTTTTTTATAACTTTACCATAATATTCTCCGAGCCAACGATAACCGACATTTGTTAAATGAGCTGAATCTGAATAAGTGAAAAAATATTTTGGAGTTACCAACACGATCTTATCTGGATTATCTTCAGCTGCTGATAATTGATCGAGAGTAATCGAAGGAAACGCGGCATTATACCAATTAAATGAACTCATTTGATCGGTAAATAATGGAATGGTTCTGGTTTGACCAGTAATTGCTTTGATATCTGTTTCATAATCAGACTGCCATGCTTCTAAATACCCTTGATAAAGACCTCCATTACCAGCTAATTGATCAGACTCTCCATGTATAGCTGTCACCCCAATCACTCTGTCTGTCAGACCAAGTGCAGTAGCTGCATTTTTAACATCAGTAGTCTGAGATAAACCATTATTGTATGCTGAAGTACCTTTCTTTAACCCAGAATATGCTGTTCCTCCAATACCATGACGAGTAACAGCTGATTGAAAACTACCGTCTGGAGATAAAGCTGTAAGAGTATTTGCCATAGCACTGCTCATTGTTTCTACACTACTTTCTATTAAAGGTACTAAAGATGAACCGCTTAACATTTTATTGCTATATGGTTGACTAGTAGATAGGGCTGGAGAACCATTCTGACCTTCGGATAAACTTTGACCTGTAGATAAAATATGATTAAAATAACTCAACTCATTTACTTGAGAAGTTGCTGAGCTCAAATAAGCATTACCAGTAATAGGTGTAGTATCTGCTATTGGAGTAACT